>JAFTNX010000142.1 GCA_017451665.1 Oscillospiraceae bacterium
AGCCACATCATCATTCTTATCGTTATTTGTGTTAAACACTGACGAAAGAAGATTTGATGAATTAAAGCCATCGATACCCAGCAGTGACGAATAATTATTATTATCGTCGTCTTTAAGCGCTGACAAAACAGAGTTAAGACCACCTGTGCCACTCATCATTCCCATAAGGCTATCAGCGCTGTAATCGCCGAATCCTCCAAGAAGAGCTGTAACTCCCATTGAGTTAAGGTTACCCATTCCACCGAAGTTTTCATTCAGTAAAAGGTCAACAAGTGTACTTCCCGAGCTGTTTTTTGATGAAGAATTACCTGCTAAAGTAGAAAGCATAACAAGCTGTTCTGCTGAAAGAGTACCAACTGTTTCGCCGTCGTCATTAAGTCCCACAAACTGCGAAATTCCTGCCTTTTCCATTGCGTTAATAAGTCCGAGTGACTGTGACACACTTCCGTTAAGTGTTCCCACCGAGCTTAAAATCGTCTGGAGGTCAACTGCGTTTTCGCTTTGTGAAATAAGGCTTAAATACCCAGCTGAAAAATCCTTAGCGTCGCCCGTCATAATCAGATTTTTTGCGATTTCCTTAGAAAGTTCGTTATTTCCCACGGAATTTGTCTGAGAAGTTACATTCTTTGAAGCCACGTCATTTTCAGTTACCTCATTCGTTTTCAAGGTATCTGTCACAACCTGCATCTCAGCGTTTTCGTTCTCAGCATCAACTGTCTGATTGTTAACCGGAGTCGCCATAATCTTCGGCATTTCTGGCATCTTATCGGTCTGTGGCATTTTAGTCGTCTGCAAATTCATAAGAATTTCAGCGTCGTTATCGGTAACAACGTTTTTTCCCTCATTAAGCTGAGGAACAAAAGTCATTTCCGGCATTGTCACATTCCCGTCAAGCAGTTTCAGAAGCTCTGCCTCTTCACCATTCAAAGCACCGTTTTCCAATAGCTGTGCAAAATCAACCGTCTGACCGTTCTGTTCAGTCATCATCTGTCCCTGTGCAAGGGCATTGACAAAAGCTGTCATAAAGTCAGCCGAGCCTACCGTCTGACCTGCAAGGGTTGTAGGATTTACAACATTTCCCGCATTATTCACAACGATAGTATTGATTGCGTCCATCTTTTCACCGCCTTTCATATTCAATTTTCAAAGTATATATATCAAGACAAGCGTCTTAATACCGTTAATTTTCCTCTCTTGTAAATGAAGTAGAAACAAACTCTGCGATTATATCCTCCTGCTCCTTATTATATGCAGCGTTATATTCTTCAAGTTGTTTTTCCTCCAGTTTTTCAAGACCGGAAACCTCCTGCTTTGCCGTAACAACCTTTTTCTGTTGTCTTTCAATTGAAATATCCAGCAAAGCAATTCTTTTTAAGATTGCTCTTTTTTCTTCACGGACTCCCGTTTTTCGGAATTCGTAAACATTTATCTGAGAAACGGTCATTCCGTCCTTGAATTTTTCGTGCATTTCCAGATTTATAAGCTCATACTGCCTATCCAAATCCTCAATTTTATCTTCAAGACCTTTTCTTTCCATTCTCAGACCGAGAAGCGTATTCTTTTCTCTGTTGAGCATCTGGTTTTTATAATCAAGAATTCTTTTTAATGAAAACTCATATTTTTTCAAGACTTAAAACCTCTCATCAGGCAAGAATTTTTCTCATTATATCAACAGTTTCCTTATGAGAAAATCTCGTATCAACTGTCTGTTGCAAAAATTCATTTATTGCGCCAATTTTTTTAATTGCCGTATCAAGCTCAGGATTACTTCCCGACTTATAGGCACCGATTGAAATCAAATCCTGATTTTCGTTATAAATAGACATCAGGTTTCTGATTTTTCCTGCCATTTGTTTTTGTTCACTTGAAGCGATAGCCGACATAAGTCGTGAAAGGCTTGCAAGGACATCAATTGCAGGGTAGTGGTTTTTCATAGCTATTTTTCTTGACAGCATTATATGTCCGTCAATGATACCTCTAACCGTGTCAGAAACAGGTTCATTTGAGTCGTCACCTTCTACAAGAACTGTATAAATTCCCGTAATAGAGCCCTTTTCAAAATTCCCGCATCTTTCAAGGAGTTTTGGAAGTGAGGCATAAATTGATGGTGGATAGCCTCTTGCAACAGGAGGTTCCCCTGTACTAAGGCCGATTTCACGCTGAGCCATACAATATCTCGTAAGCGAGTCCATCATCAGCAGAACGTTCATTCCCTTATCCCTGAAATACTCAGCGATTGTTGTAGCTGTCAGCGCACATTTATTTCTCAGCATAGCCGACATATCAGATGTAGCAACCACAACTACCGAACGTTTTGCACCCTCTTCGCCCAAGTCCTTATTAAGAAATTCCACAAGTTCACGTCCACGTTCTCCTACCAGTGCAATAACATTCACATCAGCAGTAACGTTTCTTGCAATCATACCCATAAGTGTACTCTTACCTACACCGGAGCCTGCGAAAATCCCCATTCTCTGACCTTTTCCTATTGTCAGCATACCGTCAATCGCTTTAATTCCAAGCTCAATAGGTTCGCTGATTGCAGGTCTTGTCATCGGGTTTGAAGGTTTTCCATTTATAGAATAATAGCTGTTACCTTTAATTTCGCCTTTACCGTCAATAGGGTTTCCCAGAGCGTCAACCGTTCTTCCGATAAGAGCGTCACTCATTTTTACCTGTAATTTCTTATGAGTGTTAAAAACAGGGTTTCCATAGCCTACACCGTCGGTATCGTTGTAAGGCATAAGCAGTGCAAGTGCACCACGGAAGCCTACTGCCTCACATTCAACCTCTTGTCCATCGTTTGTATAAATAATACACACGTCACCGACATTACAGCTCATTCCAGAAGCCTCGATAGTCATACCAACTATCTGTTCAACCCTGCCATAGCTTGTAAAAAAGTTTCCGAATCTGACTCCCTGACGGAGCTTATTAAAGTCTTTATCCGTCATAAAAGTCCCTCCAAAACAAAGCTACTAATTTTCCTGGGAGTCATCAAACTCTTCAAAGCTTCTGAAGTACTCCCGTATATTTGAAAGCTGTTCTCTTATTGATGCCACAACCTTACGGTCACTTCCGTTTACCACAACGTCGCCCACATCTTTATCAGAAACAGTCTCAAATTCAGTTTTTACATCGCTGTTTTCAAAATCCTTTTTAAGCTGTGCAACCAGATTTCCCAGTTTATCCGAAAGCTCAACGCTAATCCATTCAGCGCCCTTAGCCTCCTTGACAGCAGCCTTAACAAGTTCTCTGAGGAACAAATCGTCCTCGTCTATTTTCTTATACACAAGGGCAGATGCCACGTCGCAGGACAGCCACTTTATCTCATCTGAAAAGCTATCAAACCTTTCATTC
>JAFTNX010000143.1 GCA_017451665.1 Oscillospiraceae bacterium
ACATAATATCAGCAGTTTCGCTTTAAAAACATTCTACCACAAGGCAATAGTTATGTCAACAACAATTTACCGAAAAAGTATAAATATTGTTTGAAATATCCCCTGTCTGTATCAATTTTGTTTACTTTTGAACACACAAGCCGAAACAAATCCAAACACAAGTGCTGCCGTAATTCCCCCAGCTGCTGATGAAAGACCACCTGTGAAAATTCCCACAAATCCCTTTTCGTCAACAGCATATTTTACACCCTCATAAAGAAGATATCCAAAACCAGTGAGAGGTACAGTTGCGCCGGAGCCTGCAAATTCAACGATAGGTTTATAGACACCGAATGCACCAAGGACAACGCCTGCTACTACAAATGCAGACAGTATTCTTGCAGGAGTAAGTTTTGTATAATCAATTAAAACCTGCCCAACAACGCAGAAAAGTCCACCGATTACAAATGCCCAGAGATAATTCATACGCCACCTCTTTGTTTAAATTTAAAATCAAGATTATTTTTTTCGTTTGAAATCCACACTCCGTGAGAAATTGACGGAATAGGTTGTCCCTGCTGGTTTATGGTTGTGGAAAGAAGTGCGCCCGTCGCGCAGAAAAGGATATTTTTAAGTTCACCTGATTTGAGTTTAGGAAGAAAATACCCACACAAGACGCTTGCAGCACAGCCACAGCCACTTGCACCCGAATTAACATCATTATCAGAAAAATCATAAAGCATAAGTCCACAGTCGGTATGTTTTTTATAGACGTTTATATTTTCCTTTTCAAGAAGCTCACAGAAAAGACTGCTGCCCACCTTACCCAAATCTCCTGTAACTATATAATCAAAGTCGTCGGGTTTCATTTCAAATGCGTCAAGAAAACGCTTTACCGTATCAGCTGCCGCAGGAGCCATAGCTGCACCCATATTATTGGCATCTGTAACATTAAGGTCAACGATTTTTCCGATACACACGCCTCTTACAAAAGGTGGATTTCCGGAATTTTCAACCACAAGACAGCCTGACGCAGTAGCTGTCCACTGTGAAGTCGGCGCACGCTGTCCACCATAATCCACCGGCATACGATATTGTCTTTCGGCAGTACAATAATGTGAAGATGTTACTGCAAGGACACGCTCACCGATTTTATTATCAACGCACAGAGATGACAAAAGAAGTCCCTCCGACATAGTTGAACACGCACCATAAATTCCGAGGAAAGGAATATTATACTCCATAATCCCGAAGGTTGTACCCACGCACTGATTGAGCAAATCTCCACCAAAAATAAAGTCTATATCATCGTTTTTAAGTTTTCCCTTTTCAAGTGCAAGACGTACTGCCTGCTTTTGTAGCTGGCTTTCGCCCTGCTCATAGGTATCGGTTGAAAAATAGGGGTCGTCGTTGATTTTATCAAAGAATTTTCCAAGAGGGCCTTCGTTTTCTTTTTTTCCACCCACAGCCGAAAATGTGGTTATTGACGGTGGATTTGACATTTTAAAGCAGGCTCTACCCATTTTTTCAGACAAAAAAATCACCCTTTCTCAAATAACAGCTTTTTAACTATTATCTGAAAAAAGGGTGAGGTTATGCATTAAACATTCTTATTATAAATAATCATAAGTCCTTTTAAGAGAAGTGCGTCGTCGAGAATGATTTTTTTCTTACAAAGTGGCATTACCACTCCTGCAAGTCCACCTGTTGCAACAACAGTACACTTTTCACCAATCTCTTCTTCAATTCTCTCAATAAGTCCGTCGATAGCACAAGCATTTGAATACATTACGCCACTTTTCATACAGTCGATTGTATTTGTACCAATTACCTTTTTTGGAACTTCAAATGCGATTTTAGGAAGCTGTGAAGTCTTGGCTGTAAGTGCCTCAGTTGAAACTCCCATTCCGGTCATAATCATTCCGCCAAGATAATTCTTATTCTTATCAATTACCGACAAGGTAGTAGCTGTTCCCATATCAATAATAATCTGTGGAACAGGATATTCGTTAATACCTGCTACTGCGTCAACGGCAAGGTCGCTACCAAGCTGTGCAGGGTTATCAATCTTTATTGAAAGTCCTGTTTTAATTCCAGGGCCTACAACCATAACCTTAACATCAGCATACTTTTCGATTGCTCTCTTTACGGTATTTGTAACCGATGGAACAACCGACGAAATAATAGCTCCGTCAATCATTGATGAATTATAATCGTGCATATTGAGTGCCATTTTAAAGGCTGTTGCGTATTCAAGGTCGGTTGATGAAGGCTTTGTTGAAACTCTTTCTGTAAAAAGAATTTTATCCCCTTCAAAACAGCCGAGAACTATATTTGTATTTCCGATATCAACTGCAAGTACCATTTCAATACCTCTTACTTTCTATCAGGTGAAACTACATTTAAAATTCTGACAATTGCAGAGCTGAGCACAACGTTAACTGCCATTTCCACAAGGAAATTAAGTCCTACAAACCCGAGAATAAGGTATGCACCTATGTTTTCATAGCCTGCCGTTGTTGCCCATCCCTTGATTGTATCAAAGAAGAACAACATACAGCCACCAAGAAATACTCCTGTATTAACAACCGGTGCAACAACTGCTGATGAAATAACGGCTACAAGACGGTTTTTGTTTGCAAGTGCCTTATAGACGATACCTGCACAAAGTCCTGAAAGCATACCTTTAAGTATACAGGTGACAATTGTTCCCGGAACGCTGATAGCAAGAAATACGCCTGCATCTGTAAAAAGAACTACAATTCCAAAAACTGTACCAAGCCATGCACCTGCCTTCCAGCCATAAAGAGCAGCCCCGACAACTATCGGTACAAGCACCAGAGTTATGCTGAATACTCCGAATCTGATAGCGATTGCCATTGACTGGAGCACAACCACGATTGCTGTGAGAATACCTATTCCCACGATGTTTTTTGTTTTGTTCATATAAATTCCTCCTTGTTATTATTCCCGTTATACGGGATACAATACAACGCAGTAAAACCGTCCTTTTATGCAATGTCAGGTTCATAAAGATACCTGCAGTATTTTGCAAAAACAATTTTACCACACCTTGATTATACCACATTTCAAATAAAAAATCTATGTATTTTTTAATGATATTATCCCCTCACAGATTAAAATATTTAATCACATTGACAAAAAACAATTTAATATTCAAAAAAATATCAGAAATAATAAAAATAGTTATTGACAAACTACTTATTATGGTTTATAATATACCCAAATGGTATAGTTGGGAAATGGAGGTTACGCTATGACTATCACAAATGACATCAGATATCTTGGGGTTAACGACCACGAAATCGACCTTTTTGAAGGACAGTACAAGGTACCTAATGGTGTCGCATACAACTCTTATGCAATTATTGATGAAAAAATTGCTATTATGGACACTGTTGACGCTAAGTTTACACATCAGTGGCTTGACAACATTCAGACAGCTTTAAATGGCAGAAAGCCTGACTATCTTGTTGTCCTCCACATGGAGCCTGACCATTCTGCAAACATTCTGAATTTTACAAAAAGCTATCCTGACGCTAAGATTGTTTCTTCACAGAAGGCTTTTGTTATGATGAAGAATTTCTTCGGTGATGATTTTGCTGACAAGCAGGTTGTTGTAGGTGAAAACAGCACACTTTCTTTAGGAAAACACACTCTCACATTTGTTACTGCACCTATGGTACACTGGCCTGAGGTTATTGTAGCTTATGATGACGTTGACAAGGTTTTATTCTCTGCTGACGGTTTTGGAAAATTCGGAGCGCTAGACGTTGAAGAGGACTGGGCTTGCGAAGCGAGAAGATACTACATCGGAATTGTTGGAAAATACGGCACACAGGTTCAGGCTTTGTTAAAGAAGGCATCAGCTCTTGATATTGAAATCATCTGCCCTCTTCACGGACCTGTATTAAAGGAAAACCTCGGATACTACCTTAATCTTTATAACATCTGGTCAAGCTATCAGCCTGAAAACGAAGGTATTATGATTGCATACACCTCTGTTTATGGAAATACCAAAAAGGCTGTTATTCAGCTTGCTGATATGCTTAAATCAAAGGGTTGCCCTAAGGTTGTAGTAACCGACCTTGCAAGATGCGATATGAGTGAGGCTGTTGAAGACGCATTCAGATACAGTAAAATTGTTCTTGCAACAACTACCTACAATGCTGAAATTTTCCCATTTATGAGAGAATTTATAAATCACCTTACGGAAAGAAACTTCCAGAACAGAACTGTTGCTTTTATCGAAAATGGTAGCTGGGCACCTCTTGCAGGTAAGGTTATGAAGGATATGCTTTCAAAGAGCAAAAATCTTAAATTCACAGAAAACAACGTAAAAATTCTTTCGGCACTCAACGAAGAAAGCTCAGCACAATTAAAGGCACTTTCTGATGAGCTTTGTCAGGAATACCTTGCTATGCAGGATTCAACAGCTGACAAGAATGACCTGACTGCCCTTTTCAACATCGGATACGGACTTTATGTTGTTACTTCAAACGACGGCAAAAAGGACAACGGTCTTATTGTAAATACTGTAACTCAGGTTACAAACACACCAAACAGAATTGCTGTTACTATTAACAAGGAAAACTATTCTCACCACGTTATCAAACAGACAGGAAAAATGAATATCAACTGTCTTTCGGTTGACGCACCTTTTGCTGTATTTGAAAAGTTCGGTTTCAAGAGTGGAAGAAATACCGACAAGTTCGAGGGTTGCGAGCCTTTGAGAAGTGACAACGGACTTGTTTTCCTGCCTAAGCACATAAACTCATTTATGAGCTTAAAGGTTGTGCAGTATGTTGACCTTGATACTCACGGAATGTTTATCTGTGAAGTTACTGAAGCAAGAGTAATTACAAACAGCGAAACAATGACTTACACATATTACCTTAACAATGTAAAGCCTAAGCCTGAAACTGAAGGCAAAAAAGGTTTTGTATGCACAATCTGTGGATACATTTATGAAGGCGATGTGCTTCCTGATGACTTTATCTGTCCTCTCTGCAAGCACGGTGCAAGTGATTTTGAAGAAATAAAATAATTTTATAATTTTTTAGGAGGATTTATTATGGCAAAGTATGTATGTGACGTATGTGGTTGGATTTATGACGAAGAAGTTGGCGACGAGGAGCTTGGAATTGAAGCAGGCACAAAATTTGCTGACCTTCCTGATGACTTTGTATGCCCACTTTGTGGCGTTGGCAAAGACAGCTTCAGCGAAGAATAATTAAAGTTTCAAACCACTATTCCCCTTGACTTTTTGATGTCAGGGGGAATTTTTTGTGGGATTTATACATATCGGAAATGCTATTTTGTGTAAGTTTAACAAAAGTGATAAATTTATCACTTTGATGTTGACAGCAGTAAATTTATGTGATATATTTATAACATCAGGTGATAAATAAATCACGCACGGAGGTATAATTATGGAAAACAAAACTAAGAACAAAAAGGACACCGTAAGCTATCGTAACAAACATTACATTGCTATTGCTGCTGTAATTTGCATTACTGTCGCACAGGCTTTTTCACTTGAAGGAATATGGAAAATTCTTATTTACGCAGGTTTTGCTTTTGTTGTAGGCGCTCTTGTGGGTACATACGAAAAAAAAGACGAGCTTACAAACGCTACCCTTTTAAAGGCAACTGAATTTACATTTTTTATAGTTCTTGGTACATTGTTTATTTCTGCTATTGTTGTAGAAAATTTCGAAGGGATTACAAACACCACACAGCTTGCCATTGATTTATTGTATTACATACTTTTTGGTAGCGTGGCTGTCAGAAGTTTAATTTTCCTTATTCTTGACAGAACGCCAAAAAGCGAGTATGATGAAGATGAGGAATTTGAAGAAGAAGTTGAGGAAGTTGATGAAGTAGAAGAAGCTCCTGCTTTAGTGGAAGAGGAAATTCCTGCTATTGAAGAAAAAGAAGAAAAGCCAGAAACAATTGACATAGAAAAACTCAAAGAAGAGCTTAAAGCACAACTTATGGAAGAACTCAAAGAAGAATTAAAAAACGATAGTAAGACTGAGGAAGTAATTGAAGAAGCTGTCGAGGAAGTAGTTGAAGAAACTGTCGGAGAAGTAGTTGAGGAAATTCCTGAAGAAGTTACTGAAACAGAAGAAGAAAAACCAAAGTCAAAGGCTGTTAAGAATAAGAATGCGAGGAAGAGTTAATGCCTGAATTCAAAACGAAAATCAAAGAATACAGAGCAAAATATAATTTAAAGCAGGGTGACCTTGCCGATATGGTAGGTGTAAGGCGTGAAACTATTATCCGTCTTGAAAAAGGTCAGTATAACCCTTCTCTGAAGCTTGCTCTTGATATTGCAAAAGTCTTTGAAACTACTGTTGAGGACCTTTTTAAATTTGAAGATGAATAACAAAAATCCCTTTGCGCATTGCAGAGGGATTTTCCATAAGCATTAAATTATTAATAAATATTGTATAAGTTTTTAGTTTGGGTTAAATATTGAGAAAATATTAAAATAACTGTTGAAATTTTTAAGCAAACGTGTTATTATAAATAAAAGTAATTTTTTGGAGGGATTGATATGAACTGTTGTCTGGATAGTTACGAATACCACGATATAATTGAATGTATTGCTTCGGCTGTTGACGTAAGAGACCCTTACACCGGAAACCATTCAAAGCGTGTTGGAGATATGGCTACTTTAATATGCAAAAGCATGGGACTTTCTGATGAAGAAACCCAGCAGATTCACATAGCAGGTCATGTCCACGATATCGGAAAAATCGGTATTCCTGACACTATTCTCTTAAAAGACGGAAAGCTTAACAGCTATGAATGGGACCTTATGAAACAGCATCCACAGATAGGTGCTGACATTCATTCAAAAAGCGAAAAGCTTACAAGAATTGCTGCGATTATACTTCACCACCACGAAAGATTTGACGGAAAGGGTTATCCTTTCGGAGCAAAGGGTGATGAAATTCCACTTGGTGCAAGAATTATTGCCGTATGCGATTCAATCGATGCTATGACTTCCGAGAGAGCATACAGAAGTGCTATGCCGATTGACGAAGTAAGAATGGAAATTCACAACAACATTGGTACAATGTACGACCCTGATATCGCAATTATTGCTCTCAAGGAATGGGACAAGATTGTTGCAATGTATGAAGAATAAAAATCAAGCGTTACTTCTTAATTGAAGTAACGCTTTTTTGTTTTAAACCTTTGAAAATACAGCAGTCACCAGCATACAGTTATCCTCAATCTGTGCAAAAACCTCTCCGCCCATTTTATTCATAAGCTGACGGCAGATGTAAAGTCCCAGACCACTGCCCTTTTCGTTTTCTGCATTTGTACCTCTGAAAAAGCTGTCAAAAATGTGTGAAAGCTCATTTTCGTTAAGGGTACATCCACTGTTTTTGACTGTTATGAGAATACAGCCTTCCTCTTCGGAAAAAGTGATATTTATAAAATGTCCGTCACCGTATTTTATGGCATTTTCAATTAAATTCTGCAAAACCTCGATACTTCGGTCAAGGTCACCTTTAAGCATACAATCGGAATATTCTCCCACATTGAATTCAGTTTTTATTAGTGACAGCTTTGCAGAATAATACTTAGCAATCTCACCTACAAGCTGTGAAATATAAAACTCCGTAACGTCAACATCAAAGCTTAAAAAGTCTTCTCTTGAGGCAGTTATAATCTTTGAAACATAGCCTTCGATTTCGTCAGCTTTTGTATTGATGTTATTGGCAATTTCAAGCTGTTTTTCGTGGCTGTCATAAAGGCCCTTTGAAAGTGCTTTTGAATAGAGCTTTATTGCTGAAAGCGGGGTTTTTATATCGTGGGAAAGTGACAGAAGAAGCATTTTTCTGTCCTTCTGAAGATTAAGTTCACGCTCTTTTTGTTGTTCCATATTTTCACGGAGCATATCAACTCCCCACACAAATCTTCCGAAAAACTTGTTTTTGTTTTCCTTGACAGGGGCAGTAAGATTTCCCCTTGAAAGCTCATAAGGCACATCAGAAAACCTTTCAAAAGGCTTTAAAATCTTAATTCTGATATAAAGAAGCACAGCTAAAATAACAAGCGTCATTACCCCGAGAATTACATTGACTGTGACAAGCATATTTTTTGTGTTATTACTTATAGTTTCATAGTCAATGCGATAAATTACGCCCTCTATTTCACATATTGCGTAGTCGCTGTCGTTATGGGTAATTTCACCGTCAAGCTTTTCAATGGCAGTTACATATTCATATTTTTCAAGGTCAATTCCGTCAATACCGTCGATTTTCTCGATTTCGTTACAAAGTCTTGATATTTCCACCTTGTAAGGTCTTCCGTCGGCTGATTCTGTGACATTTATTACAATGATATTAGCTGTCAAAAATACAGCTGATATTACCAATATCACACAAATAAAAATTTTATTGAATGCTTTCATAAAAAGATTTCCTTATTCGTATTTATAACCCGTACCCCACACCGTCTGAATTCTCACAGGGTTTTTAGGGTCGTCCTCAATTTTTTGTCTTAACCATTTTATATGAACTGTAAGCGTCTGCTGTTCTGAAAAACTGTCGCTTCCCCATATCTGATTAAAAAGATAATCCTTTGTAAGCGCCTTGCCCTTGTTTTCAACAAAAAGAACAAGCAGGTCAAATTCCTTTGACGTCATTGTGATTTCAGTATCGTTTTTATAAACTTTACGGCTGACCTTGTTGATTTTTAAATCCCCGTCAGCAATTTCATCAATGGCGTATCTTCTTTTGAAAATACCTGCTATTTTGGCAAGCATAATGTCAATGTCATAAGGCTTTTCAATATAATCATCTGCTCCAAGCACAAGACCATTGATTTTATCTTCCTTATCGGTTTTTGCACTTACGATAAGTATCGGTGTGTTTGAGTCCTGACGGATTTTTTTACACACAGAAAAACCGTCTATTCCCGGTAGCATTATATCAAGCACAATAAGCCTTGCGCCGTATTTTTCATACAGCGTCAAGGCTTTTTCTCCTGTTTCGGCAACAGATACTGTGTAATTCTCTGCTCTTAAAAAATCACACAGCAAATCTGCAAGCTCTTTGTTGTCTTCAACTATTAAAATATCGGTCATATTACCACCCTAATTCAAGTAACCAGTTATTGATTGCTCTTTCACGTTCTCTGAGCTGAGAAGCATTTTCGTACTTATCTAAATTATACTCCCCTTTTATGTTTCCGTCAACTATATACATAACTTTTGTGCATCTTGCAGCAACTTTTACGTCGTGAGTTACAAGCATAATTGTTGTTCCTTCGTTGTTGAGCTTGATAAGTTCATCCATAACCTCGTCTGATGAAGCTCTGTTCAGAGCACCTGTCGGCTCATCTGCAAAAATCATATTCGGATTGTTAATCATACTGCGACAGATACAAGCACGCTGTAACTGACCACCTGAAACCTCGTTGATGTCGTTGTCAGCAATGTCAATAATACCAAGCTTTCTCATTAAATCCTTGCCACGCTGTACTGTTTCCTTGCGGGTTTCCTTTGCCTTTTCTGACTGTGTTGCAGGGAGAATGATGTTGTCAAGAACTGTAAGATTTTTGAGCATATACATCTGCTGGAAGATAAATCCCATTTCGTCAAGTCTGAGACTTGCAAGCTCCTTTTCAGAAAGCTTTGAAATATCCTTACCACAAAACTTAACTTCACCTGCTGTTATGCTGTCCATTCCTGAAACAGCATATAGCAAAGTTGATTTTCCTGAACCTGATGGCCCCATTACAGCCACCATTTCTCCTTCCTTTACAGTGAAGTTTACGTTTTTAAGAACGTTGTTCTGACGCTTGTTTACGATATATGTTTTACAGAGGTCTTTTACTTCTAAAATGTTCATGGTGAATTCTCCTTTATTATTCAATGGTTGTTGCCTGTGATGGCTTGATTGTCTTTGTGTAAAGTGATGTTAAAACTGAACTGATTATTGTAGCTACAAGAAGGATAATCGGGTAGATTACAAACACTTCAAGAGGCTTGATTTTGTATTCAACACCAAAATATGCACCCATCATTTTGAATACAGGGTCTATTGCAAGGTTTGTTGCAGGTGTTGAAAGGAGGATTGCAACTAATGATGAAACCACACCGATAATTACAAATCTCAGAGAATGCCACTTGACAATTGAAGGTGTGTTGAAACCGATTGCCTTGAGGGTTGCGATTTCGCCCTGCTCCTTAGCGATAAATGAACGTTCCATAAGAACAGTTACAAGCGCAATAATTACTATTACAAGACCAAGTGTGAGGTATTTTACAGCGTCGATTGCACCTGCAACACCAGTCATCATTTCATCCATTTCGCTACCGGTCATTACGTCGCCGTCATAAATCTTCTTGATTTTTTCAATTCTCTTTAAAACTGTCTTTTCGTCAGGGTCGTCTGTAAAGTCAAGCTGGATTGCAAAGCAACCGCCAACCTGTGCAAAATCAAGCTCTGCGTCCTGATGAAGTCTTACGCCTTCACCGAGGTTATTCATACTCTGGTATATAGCAGTTACTAAATATTCTCTTTCTCCGTCGCTATGGGCAATTCTGATTGTGTCACCGATTTCTGCGTCAAGCTTTTCAGCTGTAAGAGGAGTAATTGCCACCTCGTTTTTATTCTGTGGGGCTGTTCCCTCGTGATAGAAATACATATCAGCTGTTGTATTTAATCCGTAAAGTGTCATTGATTTGAAGTTTTTATCTCCGTGTGAGATGTTAAATTTAAAGTAAAGATCAATTGACGCTTCACACGGCATATCATTTTCAGCCATTTGATTTTCAATATCATTAAGAATAACATCAAATTTTTCACGTTCACCGCTTGTAAAAGCATTCATAATCTCTGTGTTTTCAGTTCCCAGATAAACGTCACTCTCATGTACTCCGAAAGTAAAAATAAGCTTTTCACTACGGAGAGTGTTGGAACTATTCACAAGAACAAGAACTATAATCATACAAAGAGTATAGGTGAAAATTATCGAGAGGTATCTCTTTGGTGCACTTAAAATATCGTTGAGTGCCATAAAGAATGATGGCTTTCCGTGAGAATTTCTAAGTCTTAAAAAGCTCTTTTTAGTGTATCTTTCACCTGTCTGTCCGTTTCTGATTGCATCAATAGGAGTGAATTTCTTGACTCTTGAAGTACAAACAAAACTGAAAAGAAGAATGACAGCTACTACTGCGATACAGCAGATTAAGTTTGTAAGAATTGTATTTTCGCCTTTTATAACAATTGATTTTGACACGTTATCAAGAAGCATTTTTCCGAATGGGATACTTCCGAAAAATCCGATAAATGCACCAACAACTGACATTGCTAAGTATTTTGTAAGATAAAGAAGTCGGATTTTTGTGTTTTTAAGACCGATTGCCTTCATAACGCCGATTTCTCTGAATTCTTCTGAAAGTGTAAAGGTAATTGTGAATTTCAGAACCACAAATGACACAACAATAAGGCAAACGCTTATTACAAGAAGTATTCCTGCGATTACCATATCAAGGGCGTACGCCATTTTAACCATTGCTTTGTCGCCATTGAAAACTACATCATCTGTATTATTTATAACTTTTGTTAGCTCATCAATATCATTTGTATTTAAATACCAGAAGGAACCATAAATAACGCCTTCTTCGTTATCTGAATACAGATACTGAAAATCCTTTTCGCTAAGCAAAAAACGTGCCATTCCCATAAGGTCTGAACCAAGAACTGCGTCCTTACAGCTTTGTGCTACCTTAACGTCAAGGGTTTTGCTTCCCACTTTGATAGTAAGCATATCACCTACCTCAATATCACTGTTTGCAATAGTCTTTCCTGAAAGAACTACTGTGCCTTCCTCGACCTTTGTTATCTCTTGGTTTTTCATATCGAAGTATTTTGTCTGTGCACTGTCAAAAGACATAATAATCGAAGTATTCTTAAAATCTATTCCTTGTCCCTCAAATGAAAATGCACTTGAATCTGCCATAATCATTTCTTCACAGCCGTAATCTTCAACGCCTTTGACATCTTTTAAGGTATCGCCCATTGTTGTAACGGTATCTTTGCCTTTAAGTACAAGAAAATAATCAGGCACATCTGCAATTTCAAAGAAATTGTCAAGTGCTTTTGTAACACTCATAATGTTGTTTACGCTTGAAGCTACAAACATTGTAGAGATGATTATGAATATAAGCAAGATTACATTCATAGTCTTTTTTCGTTTAAGGTCTTTTTTAAGTATGTTTAAAAACATTTTCAATACCCCTTTCCTCGTTGTGATTTCAGTTTATCATAGAAATTATTAAATAATCCTTAAATCCTGAAAAAAATACAAAAATAATTATTTTACTTGACTTTTGCACAAATTTGTGGTAAAATTGCAATATGTTTTTATGCATAAGTTATACATTTTGGAGGTACTGCTATGGCATGGTACGATGAAGCAGTTTTTTATCACATTTATCCTTTGGGAATGACAGGTGCGCCTAAGGAAAACAATTATGGTGAGCCTGTATCAAGACTTAACACTCTTATCCCTTGGATTTCCCACATCAAAAATCACGGATTTAACGCTTTATATATAGGTCCACTTTTTGAGTCAGTAGGTCACGGATATGAAACAACAGATTACAAGAAACTTGACAGCAGACTTGGTACAAACAAAGACCTTACGGATTTTGTAGCCGAGTGTCACAAGCAAGGCATCAGGGTTATTCTTGACGGGGTATTTAACCACACAGGCAGAGATTTCTTTGCTTTTAAGGACATCAAGGAAAAGAGAGAAGGTTCACAATACAAGGACTGGTACTGCAACGTTAATTTCTGGGGAAACAACGAATACAACGACGGATTTTCTTATGAAAACTGGGGTGGATACAATCTTCTTGCAAAACTCAATCAGCACAATCAGGCTGTTAAGGACTACATCTGTGATGTAATCCGATTCTGGGTAAGTGAATTTGACATTGACGGAATTCGTCTTGACGCTGCTGATGTACTTGATTTTTCTTATATGCAGGCACTTCGTGGGGTTGCAAACGAAGTAAAGGCTGATTTCTGGCTTATGGGTGAAGTTATTCACGGAGATTACAACCGTTGGGTTAACGAAGGAACACTTCATTCAGTTACAAACTATCATCTTCACAAGGCTTTGTATTCCGGTCACAACGACCACAACTATTTTGAGATTGCCCACACAGTAAAGCGTCTTTATGAAATGGGTGGCAGTAAGCCTGAAGGTTTGAAGCTTTATAATTTTGTTGACAATCACGACGTTGAACGTATTTACACAAAGCTTAATAACAAACAGCATTTTGTTCCTGTTCACATTCTTATGTATACCCTTCCCGGTGTACCTTCTGTATACTACGGCTCGGAATTCGGCATTGAGGGTGCAAAGCAGAGAGGCTCTGACGATTCGTTAAGGCCTGCTATTGACATTGAAAAGTACATTTCTGACGCTAAAAACAACAATTGTGCAAAGCTTATTTCTGCTTTAGGTAAAATCAGAAACGAAACAAAGGCACTTTCATACGGAAACTACAAGGAGCTTTTACTCACAAACAAGCAGTACGCTTTTTCGAGAGATGACGTTATTGTTGCTGTGAACAACGACGACAACGATGCTAATTTGAATCTTCCTGCAAGCGGTGGCGAATACGTTGGCGCACTCAGTGGCGTTAAGGTTTCTTCAGATGGTGGCAGAATTTCTGTTACTATCAAGGGTAATTCAGGTGAAATTTGGGTACCGACAGTAGGTGGGAATACCTATAAGCCTGTTGAAGTTGTTATTGAAGTTAAGAAGCCTGAGCCGGTTAAAGTTGAAGTAAAGCCTGAAATCAAACCTGAAATTAAGGTAGAAGTTAAGACAGAAACAAAGGTTGAAAAGGCAGAAAAAGCTGTGGAAATTCCGAAGAACAAGTCATACGAAGAAATGACAGTTGAGGAATTACAGCTTGTGATTATTGAAAAAATGAGAAAGAACGGCCCTGTTACCGACAGAATGGCAAAGGACGTTTATGACAACACACATCACGGCTCGCTTATAAACTGGGCTAAGAGTTTTAATAACTAACGAAAAAATCCACCCTTTAAGGTGAGTGGTCATAAAGAAGTATTACACGGACTTATTGAGAAAAACCCTTTTGAAAAAGGGTTATTTCTCAAACTCTTTTCCTAAAACTTTCAATTTAAAATCCCATATAGGGTTTAAACCCTATATGGGATTTTACGTTAA
>JAFTNX010000144.1 GCA_017451665.1 Oscillospiraceae bacterium
CTTGGACTTTTCTGTACCCATTTCGCTGAACCACTTAGCACCATTGAGGATGATTCTTGGGATGTTAGCGTATGTTTCAACGTTATTGAGGATAGTTGGCTTGCCGTAAAGACCCTTTTCAGCTGGGAATGGAGGACGTGGACGTGGTTCACCTCTGTTACCTTCGATAGAAGTCATAAGAGCTGTTTCTTCACCACATACGAACGCACCAGCACCAAGTCTGAGGTCGATGTCAAAGTCAAAGCCTGAATCAAAGATATTCTTACCAAGGAGACCGTATTCACGAGCCTGCTTGATAGCGATTTCAAGTCTGCCGATAGCGATTGGGTATTCAGCACGAACATAGATATAACCCTGTGAAGCGCCGATAGCGTAACCTGCGATAGCCATAGCTTCGAGAACTACGTGTGGGTCACCTTCAAGAACTGAACGGTCCATAAATGCACCCGGGTCACCTTCGTCAGCGTTACAAGCAACATACTTCTGACCACCCTTAACGAGGTCCTTAGCAAGCTGCCACTTTCTACCTGTTGGGAATCCGCCGCCGCCTCTTCCACGGAGACCTGAGTCAAGGATTTCCTTAATAACGTCATCAGGAGTCATTTCTGTAAGAACCTTACCGAGAGCCTGATATCCGTCTGTACCGATATATTCATCAATATTTTCCGGGTTGATAACACCACAGTTTCTGAGGGCAATTCTGCTCTGCTTCTTATAGAAAGCTGTGTCGTTAAGAGCCTTGATACCACTGTCTGTTACTGTTTCCTGGTAAAGAAGTCTTGAAACGATACGTCCCTTAAGGAGATGTTCAGAAACAATCTCAGGAATATCTTCTTCCTTAACCATTGAATAGAATGAGCCTTCCGGATATACAATCATAATTGGGCCCAATGCGCAAAGACCGAAACAACCTGTCTTTACTACCTGAACTTCGTCGTGAAGTCCGTTTGCGTCAATTTCTGCCTGAAGTCTGTCGATAATCTTGGCACTTCCCGAAGAAGTACAACCTGTACCACCGCAAACCAATACATGTGAACGATACATTTAATTTACCTCCTCTAAGGAATTAACCGAGCTTTGAAGCCTCGATAGTGTATTTTGTAACAACATTACCCTTAATGATATGCTGGTCAATGATTTCGTCAACCATTTCCGGCTTAACCTTAACGTATGTTGTCTTTTCGCCGTTAGCCTTATATACTTCAACAATAGGTTCGTACTGGCAAAGTCCGATACAGCCTGTCTGTACTACTGCTACGTTTTCAAGTGTTCTTTCCTGAACAGCTGTTGAGAATGCAGAAAGAACAGGACGAGCACCTGCTGCGATACCACATGTTGCCATACCTACTACAATTCTTGTAGCATCAGAATTTTCCTCACGGACATCTACCTGACCCTTCATTCTGTCACGGATAGCCTTGAGTTCTGCCAATGATTTCATGTCTTTTCCTCCTAAAAATAAATTTTCAAAAAATAAGTTACTCCCACAAAAAGCTACTGTGCAAGAGGCGAAACCTCACCATGATTTTCTCTCAGAAAATCCATAATAAAGCCCGAAACCTCAGGGTTCTGAAAATCAGAGCTTCCTAAAATTTCCTTAAGCTCTCTTGTATCAAGCGTAAAGCTTTTTTCATCAACCTCATATGTATACACAAAATCAATATGCGTATTCATAGTAACAAGGGAGTGTATTGTCTGGGACATATCCCCCACAGGCATTCTGTCAATTGACGAAAGCACATAAACAGCCTTCGTAACCGTACCCTTACCAAGCTCGCTTTTAATTTCAAAAGAGCCTCCCGTAATTTCAGCTGACTGTTTGAAAAAAGGTATTCCCAAACCAATCTTTCTTGTTGTACGGGTTGTAAAAAACGGGTCTGTGACATTTTTAACCTGTTCCTCGCTCATCCCACAGCCGTCATCCTTTATCGTAACCGTAAGCAAGTCCTTTTTTGTGTCGCCACAAACTGATATTTCTATCAAAGACGCCTCAGCACGAACAGAATTCTGTGCCACGTCGAGGATATTCAGGGAAATCTCCGTCATCATTAGTCGTTATACTTTGCAAGAATATCTGCAACGTCGTCAACTGTAAGTCTTCCGTAAACGTCGTCGTTTACTGTAAGTACAGGTGCAAGACCGCAAGCACCGATACAACGGCAGTCAACAAGTGTGAACTTTCCGTCTGGTGTTGTTTCGCCACCCTTGATTCCAAGGACTTCACTGAGCTTGTTGAAAATATCTCCTGAGCCCTTAACATAACATGCTGTACCAAGACATACAGAAATTGTGTACTTACCCTTTGGATTAAGTGAGAACTGTGCATAGAATGTAACTACTCCGTAAACCTTTTCAAGTGGAATATCCATTTCTGTTGCAATAATTTCCTGAACTTCAATAGGAAGGTAGCCATAAACGCCCTGTGCCTGCTGGAGAATTGGCATGAGAGCACCCTTATCACCCTTGTGAGCTGCAATAATCTTTCTGAGCTCAGCTTCCTGTTCCGGAGTTCCGCTAAACGGAATTGTTGATGTTTTTTTGCCCATTTCTAAACCTCCTGTGTAATAATAAACCACATTTAAAAAAAGTGGAAAATTCAAGCAAATAATAAGTACAAAAACCGTGTCGCCGTTCGTTTAACGACAGGTATCCATACTATTATTCATACAATAACAATTATATCACATTGTCAAAAAAATATCAAGAACTAATTCTTACATAGCTATATTGTATTTTTTGTGCATTTTCGACAAAGCGTGTAAAAATGTGGAAAAATAAGGGTTTTATGGAAAGGTTTTTCGACAGGTTTTATATATATTTAGCTAAAAGATTATAGGAAATGCCTATATAACTTTTTTAAAAAATATGGTAAAATATATGTATGGTATGTTTTGTAAGGATTTTTTAAAAATCCACTTAATTTAAGGAGGAATACTAAGTGACAGTAAACGATATTAAAAATCTTCTCAACGCAGAAATTTTATGTGGTGAAAATTTCAAGGACCGTGAGGTACATACAGCTTGTGGAAGCGACATGATGAGTGACGTTCTTGCATTTGTAAAGGACCAGTCTGTACTTCTCACAGGGCTTTGCAACCCTCAGGCAGTAAGAACTGCTGAAATGATGGATATTGTCTGCATTGTATTTGTCCGTGGGAAACAGCCAGACGAATCTATGCTTGAGCTTGCAGAGGAAAGAGAAATTGTTATTATGTCAACACCAATGAGAATGTTCCCTGCTTGTGGAATCCTTTACGAAAACGGATTGCGAGGAGGCGTAGACAATTGAGTGATACAATAAAGCTTCATTACAATGTTTCTCCTGACGATTTTACCCGTGCAGGAGAGGCTTCCGGTGACGTAAAGAGCAAGCTCAAAAAGATGGGTGTTTCACCTGAAGCAGTAAGAAAGGTTGCCATCGCTATGTACGAGGGCGAAATCAACATGGTTATCCACGCAGATGGTGGATACATTGATGTTGAGATTTCTGAGGAAGACATTACTATGGTGCTTGTGGACATGGGACCTGGAATTGCCGACATTGAACAGGCTATGCAGGCCGGCTGGTCTACTGCCCCTGACAACATCCGTTCACTTGGATTCGGTGCAGGAATGGGACTTCCTAACATGAAAAAATACTCCGATTATATGGATATTGAAACAAAAATCGGCGTCGGCACCAAAGTTACTATGAAGGTAAATATGTAACAAGGGGTGTCCCTTGACCCTCCTCTCCTTTTTACTCATTTGTGAGAACAAAAGTCTTTGAGTGACGGAGGGCATCGCCTCGCTTATTGCTCAGCTTAATGCCCAAGGGACTTAAGTAATTTATTGTTTTTGGTAGTCCCTTGAGGCATATCCATACAGATTTGATTTTTACAGAAAACATAAAATACAATCTCCGACAGATGGGAGGTCTTAAAAATGAATTTCACACACGCTGTACACCTTGACAAAGACAAGTGTATGGGCTGTATCAACTGCATAAAGAGATGTCCGACTCAGGCGATAAGAGTTAGAAACGGAAAAGCAACA
>JAFTNX010000145.1 GCA_017451665.1 Oscillospiraceae bacterium
GATTGAGTGGAACGATATATGTGGAGTGGAAACCAATCTTGTTGTGGGGGAATTTGTAACCGACGACCAACCTCTTGGGGATGTTCAGGGTGGGGTTGAAACTGATTTCTTTTCGGGAAAATCAAAATGCCAGTTCAAGATTACAAGAGTTCTGGAAGGCGACCTTCAGGTGGGTGAAACTATCACTATTGTTCAGAAATATTATTATGAGGATACCGAACACGGTGGGAAGGAGCTTCATAATAACAGCTATATCAGGCCTATGAAAAAAGGCGACAAATGGGTTTATTTTCTCACATATAATGAGAATAATCTGGGGTATGGTACGAGTTTTGTAATACAGGGCAGATACCCTGTGCCACCGTCAAAGGACAGCTCGGCAGACGATTTGTCAGCCTTTGAAATGGGACTTTATAAGAAGTATGATTACTGTGATGCTATCTACAATGACATTGTAAATAGATATGACTGGGATTAAAAAAGTGTATAAAAGCATTGCTCTTATAGAAATTTTATATGTATTTATCGGGGGAAACCTTTCTGAAGAACGGTTGTCCCCCATAGCTATCGAAGATAGATATATCCCCTATTCCAAAGACTTTAATACTGATTTGAGCCTGATAGGATAAACCCTATCAGGCTCAAATTAAATACTAAAGTTTTAGGAAAAGAGTTTGAGAAATAACCCTTTTTCAAAAGGGTTTTTCTCAATAATATCGTGTAAACTTCTACAAAAGTAGTGTTTTTATACACTTTATTATTCACCAAGTAATTTTTCAGCTGCTGCGAGTTTAGCGCTTATGCAGAAAAGCTCAGCTGCAAGATTGAGTTCCTCAACAGGAGGATAAGTTGGCGCAATTCTGAGATTTTTGTCGTCTGGGTCTTTTCCGTAAGGGTAAGTTGCCCCTGCGCCTGTAAGGGTAACGCCACCCTCTTTACAAAGCTGGGCAATTCTCTTAGCACAGCCGTTCGGAGCGTTGAAGCTGATGAAATAACCACCCTTTGGCTTGTGCCAGTCGCCGATTCCAAGTGGCGCAAGGTTAGTTTCAAGAGCGTTAAGAACAGTTTCAAACTTTGGTGCGATGAGGCTTGCAAGAGTTTCCATCTGTGCCTCAAGACCTGCAAAGTCCTTGAAAAATCTTACGTGACGAAGCATATTTATCTTGTCAAAGCCGATTGTCTGAATGTTCATCAGCTTTTTGTAGTAAGCAATATTCTTTTCGCTTGCCCCCATAACAGCCACGCCTGCACCAGCAAAGCTCACCTTTGAAGTTGAGCCGAAGATGTAAATCATATCCTCGTTGCCGTACTTCTTAGCCTCTTCGAGAATGTTAAGAAGGTAATCTCTGTCCTTTGAAAGGTGGTGTACGCAGTATGCGTTGTCCCAGAAAATTCTGAAATCGCTTGCCTTTGGCTTTAAAGCAGCAAATCTCTTTACTACTTCGTCTGAAAAAGTAATTCCCGTAGGATTTGAATACATAGGTACGCACCAGACACCCTTGATTGACTCGTCTTCAGCTACAAGCTTTTCAATCATATCCATATCAGGGCCGTCGCTGTTCATCGGAATGTTAATCATTTCAATTCCAAAGCCCTCTGTGATTGCAAAATGTCTGTCGTAACCAGGACAAGGACAAAGCCATTTAAGGTTTCCCTGCTTGCCCCAAGGAGTTGCATTTTCATTTACGCCAAAAATATAGTTTTTAGCGATTGTATCATACATAAGATTAAGGCTTGAATTTCCGCCAATGATAATTTCATTTTCGCCCACATCAATCATCTGACAAAACAGCTTTTTAGCTTCAGAAATACCGTCAAGAATACCGTAGTTTCTGCAGTCTGTACCTGTGCTGTCACAAAGACAGCTCTCTGAATTTACAGCGTCCAGAAGTCCCATAGCTGTGTCAAGCTGGTCAGCAGCAGGCTTACCTCTTGACATATCAAGGTTAAGTCCTCTTGCTTTGAATGCCTCATATTCTTTGCTGACCTCATTTTTAAACGCCATAAGCTCATCTTTTGTCATTTCGCAAAGTCTCATAAAATCATACCTTTCACAAATAATACACGTCACTATACATTGTATACCACAACCAACAATTTTGCAAGTGGTTTTATGAAATCTTGCAAAAAATTCTACTTTTGATACAAATAACCATAGATTTAATCATATAAATGGGCATTTATGCCAAACACAATTCGTAAAAATCAAAAAATCCCCTCAAAATCGGGAATTTCTGTTTCCAAAAGGGTAGCCAGCTTTTCTCTTAAAACAGCACAGCTTTCAAAATAATCGTCATAGGAATTGTAAACCTGAAACTCGAGTCTTGAAATCATAAAGGATATTTCCTTCAAATCGTTGTTGTTACACACATAGGAAATCTTGTCTTTTTTCTTATTCCACACCTTTTTGAAATCCTTAAGATATTTGTCAGCCCCAGACATATCACGCTGTAAAACAAGGCTTTCGCTTTTTAAAATAAGCTGGTCAAATTCCTTTCTTAAGCTCTGAATCTGATAAATTCCCCACAGAGAAAAAACCACAATAAATGCCATAATCACAAAGCACACCACAAGTCGTTTCATAGGGTATTGTCCTTTCTTATGAGAATATTTTTGTTTTTTCCGTCGCTGGAAAAAAGATAGACCTCTTCTTTTTTGACGTTATTTTTCTGAAGAAAAAGGTCAAGCTGTTTTTTTGACATATTTATATATTTCATTGAGGAAGTTATAATTTCCCCGTCATCAATAACAGTAACAGGGGGATTTGAGGTAGGAATTGTGTGTTTCTGACTTTCGGGAGTAAGTGGCTGAAATGGAGATTTTAAATAAAAGCTCAGTTTTCCGTTTGTTTCAACCACTGCAAACTGCACCTCGGAAATATCAAAAATCCCCTGATTTCGCATAGATTCCATCAAATCGTCGGTAGTGTAGCGTATTTTTTTAAGCTCGTCCTGTAAAACCTTTCCGTCAGAAATTATCACTTTGGGACTTCCCGAAACAAGTCGTCGCACCTTTCTTGACTTGTATGCAAGGCTTGAAACTATCACGTCAATGCACACAAGGGTTATTACAGGCACAATTCCTCTGATAAGTGGGATTTCAGCATTTTCAACAGGGAGGGTTGCAATATTTGAAATAAGAATAGCCACAACAAATTCATTGGGCGAAAGTTCACCAAGCTGGTGTTTTCCCATTAAACGGATTGAAAAAACAATTACAACATATAAAATAATCGAACGGATAAAAATAATCAGCATACACAAAAACTCCTTTTTAAAGTATTTTATCCCTCTTATAAAAAATAATACTGAATAATCAGGGTGTTTTATCAAATACTTTTAAAAAGGAAGTGAAAGCAATGATTACTTATGAAAACTATGAAAACGAGCCTGTAAAAAAGGGGCTTTATGATAAAATTACCGACATTCGCACAATATGTTCAAACACAGCCGACCTTAATATTATGGAAGTGGAAATTTCCGGGGTTAAGTGTGCTGTTCTGACAATTGAGGCTATGCTTTTGACACTTAGCATTTCTCAGGAGATGTTTGGGTATCTTATGAGATTTCGTGAAGAAAACTGCGACGGAGAAAGAGTTTTTAAGTTTCTCACGGAAGAAAGCCTTTTGTCAACCGAGCGAAAAACGGTTTACAATTACGGTGAACTTTTAAGACTTGCATTTTCGGGCTTTGGTGTGGTGCTTGTTGACGGACTTGAAAAAGCAGTTGCCTTTGGTGTTCAGGGATACGACAAAAGGGCAGTTTCCGAGCCTACAAACGACATAAACGTAAAGGGTTCAAGGGAAGGCTTTATTGAGGTTGTGAGAACTAACATTTCTCTTGTGAGAAGAAAATTAAAAACACCCGCATTGCGTTTTGAAATGCTCCAAGTGGGCAAAAAATCCCGGACCGACGTGGTTATAGCTTATATTGCAGGTAGAGCAAAGCAGGAATATGTGGACGAGGTGAGAAAAAAGTTAAAGGGAATAAAGCTTGACACGGTCCTTACAAGCGGGTATATTTCAACGTTTCTTGAGGCTGACAGAAAGAGCATTTTTTCGTCGGTTTTTCAGACAGAAAGACCTGACGTTTTTTGTGCAAAGCTCAATGAGGGTAGAGTGGGGATTTTAATTGAGGGAACGCCCTTTGCGTTGCTTTGTCCGTCGATTTTCACCGAGAATTTCTCCACCATTGACGATTACGTTTCAAAGCCATTTTACGCCACATATATAAGAATTCTCAAATATTTCTGTTTTTTTGTAACTATCGCAATTCCGGGAATATACGTTGCCCTTGCTACCTATCATCCTGAAACCTTCAGCCACAATCTCCTGCTGAATTTAGTGGCGTCCGAGGAGGCAACGCCCTACCCTCTTTATGTGGAAGTCTTTATAATGATGATTTTTTATGAAATTATGCGTGAGGCAGGAATACGACTTCCCCGTGCAGTAGGTGGGGCAGTTTCCATTGTGGGAGGGCTTATTATTGGTGACGCAGCCGTAAAAAGTGGTCTTGTTTCGGGAGCGATTTTAATAGTTGTGGGAATAACTGCAACAGCGTCCTTTGTTGTGCCGTCAATAAATGAACAGACAACGATTTTAAGGCTTGTTTTTATTCTGGCAGGTGGAATTTCAGGGCTTTTTGGAATAGGTCTTGCCACAGCGTTTTTAATTTTCAACGTCTGTTCAATGAGTGACTTCGGAGTACCTTTTTCTGCACCCGTTTCGCCTTTTACTAAAAAAGCCTTTTTGCACTCAATGGGGCGTGCAGACTTTAAAAAGCTACAAAAGGAAACCTCTGATATTTCAAAGCTCAATGGTGCAAAGGGCTAAGAAAGGATTTTTATGAAAAAAATTTCACCAACACAGCTTATAGTGTTATTATTTGTAACACGAGCTTTTTTGTCAACCACCTACGGAGTTTCGCAATATCGTCTGAATGTGGTTTTGTCAATGCTTTCGGCTCTGGTTGCGATAGCTTTACAGCTTGTTTTAATAATTCCACCACTTGTTTTAACATCAGAGTCCGACAAGGATTTTCTGAGGGTAGCTTTTGAAAGGTCAAAGCTTATGGGGTACGGGCTTTCTCTTTTGTATGGGGGTTTCTTTTTCTTTGAAACCGTAAGACTTTTAGGGATTTTCTCCTACTTTTTAAAGAATCAGTTTCTTGATTTTCTGCCTGTACCACTTTTGATTGTAGCGTTAAGTCTTGTGGGGTGGTACGGCTCAAAATGTGGCATAGAGGGACTTGCAAGGACAGCAGGGGTAGGAGTTTTTATCTTTATTGTGATGTTTTTTGTGATAATTTTTTCAGTAACAGGCGAAATGGACATTTATAACATTCAGATAGCCACTCCTGTACCTGAAAATCTGTTTCAGGCATTTATGGGTGACGTATTTTTAAAAACAGCAGGCTCTGATGAGCTTGTGGCACTTGTATTTTTACTTCCCTATGTGAGAAAAAACAAAACAAAAGCCACTCTTTCATATATGGGAATAAAGATTTTTGTGACAGAAATTATGATTTTTTATTCAGCACTTATTCTTGGAGATTACGCAGGGGGACTTTCTCAGCCGTTTTATACCCTTTCAACCTACGCAAAAACCTCAGTAATTGAAAGATACGACTCAATTTATATGTGCGTCTGGACAATCGGAACAGTAATCAAATCGGCTGTTTTAATCCACCTTTTTACAAAAAATCTGCACAGTCTCAGGATAAAATACCCGTCGGTTTTCGCTTGGGTTTTGCCCACAATTACGGCAGTTCTGCTTGCTTTTTTTGGAATGTACGACTCGTTTATGTTCAGAGTACCATCGGTGATTTGTGTTATCGGGCTTTGTGGAATAATTCCTCTAGCGCTCATCTTCACAAAAAGAAAAAAGGAGGTTAAGGCTTATGAAGATTAAACTGCTTTTTGTAGCAATTTTATCTCTCCTTGTTTTTTCGGGGTGCAGTTCAACCACCGAAATCGACCACCGTTCAATTGTTCACGCTGTGGGTGTTGACAAAAACGAGCAGGGTTATGAGGTTTCCTTACAGATTTTTTCCCCCTCGGGAAGTGGCTCTGACACGCCTGTTGACGTGAGCAAGTCAAACACAAAGGTGGTTTCGGCAGTAGGTGAAACGATTTACGACGGAATGAAAGGCTGTGAAAAGCTTCTTGGTGGGGAAGCCTTTATGGGCCACAACAAGTTTATTATTTTCGGAAGTTCCCTTTACGGTGAGGATATGGACAGGCTTTTAGGGTGGTTTCGCAAGGAAAACGAAAACTATCTTGGTGTAACTGTGGGTTATTCTGAAAGCACAGCAAAGGAAATTCTCGACATAAAACTCACTGACGGAGCATCGGCAGTTGAAAATATGGAGCTTATTCACAGCTATGCAGTCAAAAACGGAACAACAGCACAGGGGGATTTGCTTGTTTTGTTCAACGATTTGGCACTCACCACAAAAAGCGGGTTTCTCCCTGTTTTTTCGGTAAAGGACAAAGAAAAATCCGACAATTCCGACAAGGAAGAGCCTGAACAGTACCTTGAAATCAAAAAAACTGCCATTTTAAAAGGTGGTGTGGTAGCAGGCTTTTTAAATTCTGACGAAGTTATGGGGGTTTTGTGGCTTAATGGGGAGATTGACAAATGCAAGGTAACTGTTGAAATTGACGGTGGATTTTATGATGTTGAGCTTGAAAGCAAGTGGGTTTTCCCGAAGATTTACAAAGAAGGGGAAAAGCTGGTGGCGAGCTTTGATATAAATGCCGAATCGAGGGTTGTGGAAGAGCTTTCAAGTGACATAAAGCGTCGTATATGTGAATATTCTCAGCAAAAAATCCTTGAAAACTGCCAGAAAGCAAT
The DNA here is from genome assembly GCA_017451665.1 of Oscillospiraceae bacterium. Classification (GTDB taxonomy): domain Bacteria; phylum Bacillota; class Clostridia; order Oscillospirales; family Ruminococcaceae; genus JAAZZIT01. The sequence goes on from JAFTNX010000145.1 coordinate 6,854, forward strand.
AAAAAAGACGGTGGAATATTATCGCACCGACGTTTTACGCATAGAAAAGCTCATTAAGTTTTACAAGCCGTCAATTTTCAGGCAGTATTCTGATGATTTTGAAAGAGTCCTCACATCAGTAGAATTCAAAGCAGAGGTAAACTGCAAAATCGCAAACTAAAACAAAAACCACTTCCGACAAAACGGAAGTGGTCATTTTTTTACTTGGTATTCTTAAGATTCCAACGGAATGTAGAAATTCTCTGTGCCTTTGTGTTGTCAATATTCCAGTTATTATTGATTGTTGACGGGTCAAAGAATCTGTAGTCCATTTTCTGTCTGTTTTTACCCAGAGAAACAAGGCTCTTGAGTGTATCACCAGTCATACTCTTCTGGATAACAGCACCGATTCTGTGGTGTTCTCTTTCGTGCTCAAGAATTTCCTTAGCTGTAATCTGTCTTGTGTCAGCAACGTTATAAATACCTTCATATCTTCCCTGTGGGATATTGATGATACCATTTATAAAGTCAATAAGATTAAATACACAGCAGAATGAGAAGCCGTATTCACCATCGTTATACACAAACGCAATATCTTCCTTAGGGTCATAAACCTTATCTCTGAGGTTCTGTGTATATTCAGATGTATAAACAGGCGCAACTCTTGCGATTACAGGAACAACAGCTGTCTTCTTGATTTCCTTCATCAGCATCTTTTCAGAGTTGAGTTTCATATCTACATAGTTAGAGTTACCCTTTGTGTCAGCAGTTTCACGGATTGGTTCACGGCCCTTTGGTGTTCCGTAAACGTGTGTTGTGCTGAGAAGAATGATGCTCTTAACTCTTGCATTTACAGCAGCTTCGTATATGTACTTGTCAGTAATCTTACTCTTCTTTACTTCTTCGTCTGTAACGTACGAGTCAATGTCGTTGTCAACTGAACAAGCAAGATGTACCATTGTCTGGATATCACTTGAATGTTTATAAAGCAAATCACTGATAGCACCCTTATCTGTAATATCGCACTGTACAAAAGTATAGTTAGGGTCCTTTCCCACAAAGTCGTTTGGCTTTGAGTCAACAGCTATAACCTTGTGTTTTTTTGCTAGCAGGCTGGAGGCCAGGTACATACCAAGCATACCACTGGCACCTGTAATGAAAATTCCTGCCATTTATTTCACCTCTTTCTGAAATCGTAAGCTTAAAGTCGTTTTGCGAGGTGCAAGGGCACTTCTCTACAATAACGATTTATCTTAATTTATATTATACCACAATTGAAAAAATTTTCAATCAATTTTTTGCATTTCTCATAAAATTCAATTTATTTCATAATTTCTATTGCACTTTTTTGTGAAATGTGATAAAATATTGTTGCGAAAACTAATCGAAAATTTAACAAATAATAGAAATTTGTAATTTTCATCAAATAAAAATAATCAAGTTAGGAGAATAATTTTGTTATATACTGACCTTTTATTTGTATTTGCATTTTTGCCGATAACTGTTATCGTGAGTCTTTTTGACAGGAGTGCTGAATACAAAAATCTGATTCTGGTTATTTCATCTGTGATTTTCTTTACATGGGGACGACCTGCAATCATACTTCTTTTGTTTTTAACAATTATAGCCGACTATCTTTTCGGTTTGCTGGCAGATAGTGAAAAAAAGCCTTTAAGGGTTATGGGGCTTATTCTTAGCATAATTATGAATGGTGGATTTTTTGTTGTTTTTGCAAGAAACTATCTTTTTGACAAGGGAGAAATTCTCGGGAAGCTGTCATCACTTTCGTTTGCCGACAAATTGATACCTTTAGGAATAGCTTTTTACACATTGAGAGGTGTAAGCTATGTTTTTGACGTATATAAAAAGAATACCGAAGTTGAAAAAAATCCTTTCTGTATTCTTACATATATGGTATCATTCCATTTTATGTTCGCAGGTCCTGTTGTGAGATACGGGGACATAAGAGGGGAAATCCGTGAAAGAAAAGTAGGTTTTTCTGAAATAAATGACGGTTTCACACGATTTGTTTACGGTCTTGGGAAGGCTGTTGTAGTTGCCCCTGTATTCAAAAAGCTTATGGAAGCAGGTCTTGTGTATGAAAACCTCACACGCACAGGTGCTGTTTTTGGAATGATTGGCTTTTTGATGTATTATTTCTGGAGCTTCTGGGGATATACTGATATGGCTCTGGGGCTTGGGCTTATGAACGGCTTTCACTATAAGGAAAATATGTTGCCGATGAGCTTTACAAAGGGGCTTTCCCACACAGCATATGCCTTTAACGGCTCTGTTACAAGGCTTTCAAGTGACGTTCTGGTTTACAGAGGGGAAAAGAAAATCCTCTACATTTTAACGGGAATTTTCTGCTCTTTGTTTGTAGGGCTTTGGTATGGTTTTTACAAGGGTGCTTTGGCAGGTGCTTTGGTTTTGGGCATTTTTGTGATTTTAGAAAATCTCCTTCTCAAAAAGCATTTTGACAAAATCCCAAAAATACTTATCGCTTTTTATACATTTACAATAACAGTTGCGTCAGCTTGTATGTTTTGCTTTGACGCTTTCTGGAAGGGCAGAAAATGGATTTTTGCACTTTTGGGAAAGGCAGACGGAATAAAATCCGAGGCCGTTATGGAAATTCTAAAAACAAATTACGTTGTTGTGGCATTCGGCATTGTTTTTGCTTTCCCGATAGCAAGGTTTATTGTAAAGAAAATCGGCGAATTTTTAGCAAAACACAAATGCTACGGACTTGTGAGAATTTCACAGACGATTTTTACAGCAGTTATTTTTGCGATGTACACAGTTATCAGCTATCACGGAGTTAAATAGGAGAAATTATGGGTGATTTGGATATCAGGTTTTCTAATGAAAACGACAATAAAAAACTGAATAATTCTCTTGATTTGAAGCTCAACAACGGTCAGTTTCAAAAGGTTGAACAAGAAAAGCCAGCACCGGATGTAAATGAGATTTTAAAAGAGGAATACTACGAAAACCTCTTTGAGGAAAAGGCTGACGAGGTTGTGGAAACTGAGGAAGAAATTCCCGAGGTTGAGGAAGAAGTGGTTGAAGCTGAGGAAGAAATCCCTGAGGCTGAGGAATTTGTAGCTGAGGAAACTCTTGAGGGAGTTACTTCACAGCTTGCCGATGAGATTTTTGAAGAGATTGAAGCTGAAAATTCGGTTGATGAGGAAGAAACAGACGTGGAAGAAGCTTCTGACGAAACCGAAGAAGAATTTTCTGAAGATGAAGAGGAATTTTTGGAAGATACAATTGAGGAAACAGAAGAAGATACCGACAATACTGAGGCTGGCGTGGAAGATGAAAAGGAAATTCCGTCAGAAGAAAAGCCTGATTTAACCGACGAAAAGGCAATTGTCTGTGACGCAAACGCCATTTCGGGTGAAAAAAACGCCACAGACGGGGTGCTTAGTGACCTTTCTTTTGACACACAAAAGGGCAAGTATGATTTTATAAATCTTTGTGTGCTGGTGATTATGCTTTTGTTTGTTGCGCTGACGTTTATTTTTATGAAGCAGACACTTTCTTCTGACAAAAAGAACGAGTTGACCGTTGAGGCAATAAAAACGGGGGAATACACCCAGAATATTTCGGAGAATTATTACAAAAATCTGCCTATGGAAAAAATTATGGCACAGGCAGAGGTTTTGGTTAAGAAGATTTTTGGCGACAAAGATGTGAAGTTTATAAAATTCAAGGACAACGAGCCACCTGACGGGCCTGTTGATTACGAAGAAATGGGCGGTATGGTTGTTGAAGACGACGTACCGATGGTAACAACAACAGTCACCACGGTTTCGGGGGAAGTTACTACCACAGGCAAGCTCCCACAGGACTTTGAAATCACCACTGCCAAGCAGGAAGAGGACGACTCGCCGTTGTTTACAGGGCGTCCGATTAAGACCACTACCACAAAGGTGACAACAACTCTTGACCTGCCTGAAACCACCGAAGATAC
>JAFTNX010000146.1 GCA_017451665.1 Oscillospiraceae bacterium
AAAAATCTCTACTCTTCCCCCGAGGACAACAACGAAATACATTACTGCAAAAATAGCAAACAAAGCTGAAAATGCAAGAACGATATTTCTGATTTTATCGCTATCTCTGTTGACAGGTTCGTTAAGAACGCCTGCTGCCTGCATAGCCTTTAAAAGTGGGTAACGAATGATAAGAAGAATTGTGCTATTGAAAATACCCTTAACGAGATTAAACGGAAGTAACATAGGAATTACCATATCGATAACAGCCTTTCCGTCAACGCCCATATAAAGTGGTGTAAGCACAAGGTTAAGTCCTATCATAACAGATGTCATAAGTATTGATGCAAGCGTAACGCCAATAACTGCGCCTGTGATGTTTTTCTTCATCTTATAAGCAATACCAGCAACGCCTACATAGGTAACGCTTCCTGCGACATTCATAATAAAGCCGTAAATTCCCGTTGCAGATGCAGTAAGCGACTCGATAACTGCAGTCAAAAATGCAACTATAACTCCTGAAACAGGTCCGAAAGCGTATGCGCAGACCGTTGTTACTGCGTCCTTAGCCTCAAAGCTTAAAAAGCCTACTTTAAAATTACAAATGAAATTCGCAAGGTAGGTCATTGCTACAAAAAGTGCAATCATCACCATTTGTCTGATTTTTAAATGATTCTTTTGTGTATTACTCAAAATAATCCCTCCTGAATTTATTTCAGTAAACAACGCAAGAAATAAAAAACGCCCCTGAATACACAGAGGCGCAATTTCTTATAATCGCTGTTTCTTCCATCCGGACTTTACCGTTGGTTTCGGAATCTCACCGAATCAGCACTTTTAAAAAAGTGGTCGTGGACTAAGCGTTAGCTATCACCACCAGTGTGGAATTTCACCACCCCTGAAACACAAAATATGTTATTTAGTTTTCTTCTTCCTCTTCGTAATTGAACTCGATATGAGTATTACAATTCGGACATTTCATAGAGCCTTTTTCAACGATACTCTCTGAAATTGTTATTGAATCTCCACAGCTTGGGCAACAGCATTCGTACATTGCTTCTTCGTCAAGGTCGATATCCTCAACTTCATCAGCAAACTCGCCAAAATGCTCGTCGTCATCATAATCTTCATCATAAACAATCTCTTCGTCATCGTCATCATCTTCGTCGTCGATGTCATAAAGGTCGTCTTCAACCTCAAGTAAATCTTCATCAATCATATCAATGATGTCAACGACGCTATCAACTTCGTCAGCTATATCTTCAACAGTTACAGCCATTTCGTCAAGAATTTCAGTCATTAACTTCAAAATCTTGCCTTCCTTAGTTGATTCGTCAATTCCAAGACCGTCCATAAGTCCTCTGAGATAACTAACCTTATCACTAAGCATTATATTAACCTCACTTTCGCTGTGACATTATTTTTTAGAAAAATTATGCTCTTTCCATGTATTCGCTTGTTCTTGTATCGATTCTGATTACGTCACCAATTTCGATAAAGAGCGGAACCTTGATTTCAGCACCTGTTTCAAGTGTTGCAGGCTTTGTAGCGTTTGTAGCTGTATTTCCAGCAAAACCAGGGTCTGTTTCTGTTACTTCAAGGTCAACGAAGTTTGGTGGTTCAACAGCAAATACCTTGCCCTTATATGAGCAAACCTTACATACCATGTTTTCCTTAACAAACTTGAAGTTATCTGAAAGTTCTGCATTACTTACAGGAACCTGTTCATATGTTTCAGGGTCCATAAAGTAATAAAGGTCACCGTCAGTATATGAATACTCCATATCCTTTCTTTCAACAAAAGCTGTTGGGAATTTAGCAGTTGGGTTATATGTCTTTTCAATAACCGAACCTGAAATTACGTTCTTAACCTTTGCTCTAACGAAAGCAGCGCCCTTACCAGGCTTTACATGCTGAAATTCAACAATCTGCATTACGTTTCCGTCTTCTTCAAAAGTTACTCCATTTCTGAAATCGCCAGCAGTTACCATAAAATGTAAACCTCCAATAATTTTTATGAAAATATCTTAGCATTCACTAAAATATCACTTATAAACATTTTACATTAAAATACAACATTTTGCAAGTCTTTTTTAAGATTTTTTTATCACTTTAATAATTCTTTTACACATACGGGTGAAAAAACGGGTATTTTTATCACACACATAATAATTTTTTAGGAGAAAGTGTAAGATTTTTACAGCCATCATCAGTTACAACAACAAAATCTTCAATTCTCACACCAAATTCATCAGGAAGATAAATTCCCGGCTCAACTGTAACAATCATTCCATTTTCAAGGATATTTTTACAGGATGGCGAAGCAGTAGGTGCTTCGTGGATTTCCATTCCCACGCCATGTCCAAGCGAGTGACCGAAAAATTCCCCATAGCCTGCGTCGTTGATAACATCTCTTGCTATTTTATCAAGCTCGTCGCCTGAAATTCCTGACTTTACAGCTGAAAGTGCCTTCATCTGTGCGTCAAGGACGATATTATAGATTTTCACCATTTTATCGTCAGGCTCGCCCACGCAGAAAGTTCTTGTCATATCGCTATGCCAGCCATTTACAACTGCACCGAAATCAAGGAGGACAACCTCACCTTTTTCAACCTTTTTATCGGTAGGTACACCGTGTGGAAGTGAGGTATTCTTACCAGAAAGTGCGATTGTATCAAAGGAAAGAGCCTCTGCGCCATTTTTAAGCATAAAGAAGTCAAGCTCAAGCTGAATTTCCCTTTCAGTCTTACCTTCCCTTACAAAATCAAGCATATACTCATAGCCTTTTTCTGCAATTCTCTGAGCTTTTATGATGTTTTCAATTTCATCATCACGCTTACACACACGAACTGATTTTATAGCCTCGCTAAGTTCACAAGAGCTGTCAATCTCACAATCAAGGCGTTTTTTTAAAGTTTCAAGCTGTGAAATTGTCACATTTTCAGCTTCAACAGAAAGTTTTTTAGCGTTATGCTTTTTCATAAGCTCTAAAATCTGGTCATAAAGCTTATCCTGAAGAACAACTTCGCAGTTTTTGACGGTTTTACGGGCTTTTTCAATATAACGAAAATCAATAATCAGATATGATTTATCCTCAAACACAAGGAGGCTTCCTGCACTTGATTTCATTCCTGTAAAATAGCGTCTGTTAATATCGCTTGAAATAAGAGCGCAGTCGGTGAAGGACGACAGACTACACTGGAGAATTTCAAGCTGAGATAGTTTCATATTATCCATATTTAGTCCTTAAGAATTTCAGCAAGGGCGTCAACAGCAAGCATATAGGAATTTTTGCCGAAGCCTGCAATCTGACCTACGCATACAGGTGCGATTACTGATGTATGACGGAATTCTTCTCTTGCGTGGATATTGCTGAGGTGGACCTCAACAACCGGAATTTTAATAGCTGAAATTGCGTCACGGATAGCATAGCTATAATGTGTATAAGCGCCTGCGTTAAGGATTACGCCGTCAAAAGTGAGTCTTGCCTCGTGGAGCATATCGATAATTCCGCCCTCAAGGTTTGTCTGAAAAATCTCAATTTCAAAGCCCTTTGATTTAGCCTTTTCAGCAATTTCTGCGTTGATTGAATCAAAAGAATCGTTCCCGTAAACACCCGGTTCACGTTCACCGAGAAGATTAAGGTTAGGCCCGTGAATTACAATAATTTTTTTCATAAAAACACCCTTTCTTACAAACTCGAAAGATAATATTTTTTCATTGTCAAAGCGTCAGCATCCTGTGTGCCTGCACTTTCGCACACAAATGTAGGCGACAAATTCTTTTTAGCAACTATTTCCATAAGTGGCTCATAATCAGGGCCGAATCCCATATTATCCTCAAAAGTCATATGCTTTTTTTCGCCACCAGGGTTTGTAAACATAATCTTAGAAAAATGGCTATGGAAAATATTTGCTCTGTCGATACCGATTGCGTTTTCCACGTCGTTTAAAATCTTTTCATACTCAGCTTTGCCCTTGATATAGCCGAATTCTCTTGCGTTAAGATGACCAAAGTCGATACAAGGAATAAAGGTTTCATCAAGCTTACAAAGTTCGAGCACTTCAAAAAGGTTTCCGAGCTGGTTAACCTTCCCCATAGTTTCAGGGCAGAAAACAACATTCTCAAAGCCTTGTTCAATGGCAGTTTTTCTTGCTCTTAAAAGTGTATCCTTTGCAAGTTCAAGTGCGTCTTCCCTGCTGATTTTTGAGCAGGAGCCACTATGGATAACTATTCTTTCGCCACCAAGACGTGAAACAGCGTCACAGGACTGGAGAATATAGTTTATAGAATTATCTCTTTTTTCGGCTTCCAGACTTGAAAGCGAAATGAAATAAGGTGCGTGAAGAGAAAGTGAAATTTCATTTTCCAACGCCTTATCTCTAAGCGAAAAAGCCGTATTATCGCTTACCTTTACGCCACGGCCACACTGATATTCATAGTGGTCAAGTCCCATTTCTTTAAGGTACTTTGGTGCGTCAAGTGTAGATTTAAACTTTTTTGAAAACTCCTCAGAATTTCCGGCTGGTCCGAATTTAGCAGGCATAATTACATATCCTCCAAATCCATATCGTTTTTACGGCTGAAAAATCCCTTTTTCTTAGGTTTATCCTTTTTGATTTCGCTATCTTCTTCGCAGATTGAAATGAACTGCATAAGGTTTACATAAACATCCTTTTCTTCAAATCTGTCAAAGATAATAAGAATATTTCCGTTGACCTCTTTAACAGTACCCTCATAATAGTTATCAACAGTCTGGATTTCGCAGGTTTTACCAACAAGTCTTAACAACAAATCGTACATACTCTCACCTATCTTCCGATATTATTGAGAAGTGTTCTTCTCACTGATGGCTTTTCAACCATTTCATAGATTTCGTCGACATTATTGATATTAACAAAAGCATTAACACCGTCGTCTTCAACAACAAGCCAGTTACCCTTGATTTCAAGGACTTTCACAATATTAACCTTTCCTGACATTTCAACAGAACAGGTTTTTCCGATTAAAACATTCAAAGCTTCGTTCATAGCAATTCTCCTTTATATTTTGTTTTTGATTTTCAAGTACTCATAAAATTCCTCAGCGCCCACATAGGTTGGTGGAAAGCTGATTTTTATACCATTTTTAAGGGAGATACTAACAGTTACATCACCATTGTAAACTCTCGTATTCACATAAGAAATATCGTCATAATAATACTTACTGGTTTTCCCTATAACATTTCTATAAGTAAATCCGTCAATATCATATTCAATCCTATAATTTAAATAAATAAGCAGGCATAAACCTGCGATAACGATGCAGGTAACTCCTGTAAGTGTAAAGATAAATATCTTCCCCACGTCAACGCCCGGAAGTAACAACGCCAGCAAAACACCTACACCTATAACAACTAACCAGAATGAAAGTTTAAGAATGCTTTTAGGTGGTTTAACCACGCTATTATTTAAGTTCAAATCCTCAGAATTGTTTTCTTTTTTATTTTTAAATGCCATTACTTAATGCCCCTATGATTGGTGAGTTTCTTTGGCAAAAATGGTTTTTCGCACATTCTCTTAAACTTAAAAGGCAGGCTTGTTTCAGGTTCAATCGGGAAAACAAAAAACGAGCGTATTCCCATAAGATTAGCACCCAGAACATCTGTGAAAATCTGGTCGCCTACTGCTGCAACCTGATTTTTTTTAAGCCCCAGTTTTTTAACAGCCTGAATATAGCCTCTTGGAAGAGGTTTAAGTCCTCTGTCTGTAAATGGAAGGTCGAGTTTTTCAGCAAACGGAATAACTCTTTCTGCACGATTATTTGAAACAATCATCATAATAATTCCTGCGTCCTTCATCTTTTTTATCCAGTCAAGGCTATCCTGTGGAGGTGTCGGGTTATTATGAGTGGTGAGTGTATTATCAAGGTCAAGAAGCAGCGCTTTTATCCCTCTTACTTTTAAAAATTCAGGCTCTATATCCTTTACTTTATCAAAAACATATGTAGGTCTGAACAGCATTTTTTATCTCCTTTTAAAAAATTATAGAACAAAAGGTGGACATAGTATGCCCACCTCTTAAATCTTAATTAGTATTTACGCTTACGAGCAGCTTCAGATTTCTTCTTACGCTTTACTGAAGGCTTTTCGTAGTGTTCTCTCTTACGTACCTCTGCGATAACGCCGTCTCTGGCACATGTTCTCTTAAATCTCTTAAGAGCTGTATCGAGAGATTCGTTCTTACCAACACGAATTTCTGCCATAATCAAATTCCCTCCCTTTGCCACCAATGACAGAGCAGAATCTGATGAAAATCCTTGTAAATCGCACTTGCGAACGGTGAATAGTGAAGGCGTCTGTTGTCAGACTTAAATATGAGGTTCTACCTCTCTCTGTCTTATTCACAGGATTTTTTCATCATCAGATGCAATTACAATAGATATTATACTACATTATTTCAAATTAGTCAATACCCTTTAATATATTTTTTAAAAATTTACTTAACAACGATATTAACAAGTCTGCCCTTAAC
>JAFTNX010000147.1 GCA_017451665.1 Oscillospiraceae bacterium
GGGGGGCTTGGGGGGACAACCTTTCTTCAGAAAGGTTTCTCCCCGATAAATTCATATAATATACTTCTATATGGCTATCCACCTTACGTCGAGAGGCAATAATAAACTATTTTACTTATCCAAACTCTTCATCGTTGGGAAGAGGAGTACGTCACGGATAGCAGGTGAATTTGTAAGGAGCATTACAAGTCTGTCGATACCGTAGCCGATACCACCCGTTGGTGGCATACCGATTTCAAGTGCTCTGAGGAAGTCCTCGTCAATTCTGTTTGCTTCGTCGTCACCCTGCTTCAAAAGTTCTTCCTGAGCGATAAATCTTTCTCTCTGGTCGATAGGGTCGTTAAGCTCAGAATAAGCGTTACACATTTCCCATGTATTGATGAAAAGCTCAAATCTTTCAACGTGGTCAGGGTCAGTAGGCTTTTTCTTTGTAAGAGGTGAAATCTCAATCGGATGGTCAGTAATAAATGTTGGCTGAATGAGATGTTCTTCAACAAATTCTTCAAAGAAGAGGTTAAGAATGTCGCCTCTCTTGTGTCTGTCCTCAAACTCAACGTGCTTTTCCTTAGCAATCTTCTTAGCTTCCTCGTCAGTCTTGATTTCAGCGAAGTCAACACCGGAATACTGCTTTACAGCCTCTGTCATTGTCATTCTTGCAAAAGGCTTTCCCAGGTCGATGATGTGTTCGCCGTATGGAATCTCAGTCTTTCCACAAACTTCAAGAGCGAGGTGTCTGAACATATCTTCAGTAAGTGCCATCATACCCTCGTAGTCTGTGTATGCCTGATAAAGTTCCATAAGAGTAAATTCAGGGTTATGTCTTGCGTCAACGCCTTCGTTTCTGAATACTCTGCCGATTTCGTAAACTCTTTCCATTCCACCAACGATAAGACGCTTCAGGTAAAGCTCAAGAGAAATTCTAAGCTTAACGTCCTCGTCAAGTGCGTTGTAGTGAGTTTCAAAAGGTCTTGCAGCAGCGCCACCAGCGTTTGAAACAAGCATAGGAGTTTCAACCTCGATAAAATCTCTTTCATCAAGGTATCTTCTTATAGTAGCGATAATCTTTGAACGCTTTTTGAATGTATCCATAACGTCAGGGTTACAGATAAGGTCTGTGTATCTCTGACGGTATCTTGTATCCTGGTCCTTGAGACCGTGCCACTTTTCAGGAAGTGGAAGAAGTGACTTTGAAAGCATAATAATCTTCTGTGCGTGGAGAGAAATTTCCCCTCTTCTTGTTCTGAAAACAAAGCCTTCAACGCCCACGATATCGCCGATGTCCCACTTTTTGAATTCAGCGAAATTTTCTTCGCCGATATCGTTCATTCTAACGTAAATCTGCATTCTGTCAGTCTTGTCACGGAGGTCAATGAAGTTAGCCTTACCCATATCTCTCCAGGACATAATTCTTCCTGCAACTCTTACAATAGTCTTATTTTCTTCAAGGGCAGCCTTAAAGCCTTCCTCGTCGTCGCCGAACTTTTCCTTAAGCTCAGCTTCCATAGCTTCATATTCAGCCTTAGCCTTGTCGTTATGAATTGTAACGTCAAACTTAGTAACCTCAAAAGGATTTTTGCCGTTAGCCTTCATATCGTCAAGCTTTTCAAGTCTTATCTTCTTTAATATATTTATGTCCTGAACTTCTTCTTCAAGCTCAGGTGCATTAAGCATTTCTTCGCTCATTTTAAAAATTCCTTTCAAAAAAATTACTTGCTGATTTCGAGAATTTCAAACTTGAGAATTCCGATAGGTGCAGAAACTTCAATAGTATCTCCTGCCTTCTTCTTGATAGCAGCCTTACCGATAGGTGATTCGTCAGAAATCTTACCGTTGTCAGGGTCAGATTCAGTTGAGCCTACGATTGTAAGTGTTTCAACATCGCCTGTTTCAAGGTCCTTGAGCTTGATGATTGAACCAACACCTACTTCGTGAATAGAAATATCGTCGTCGTCAACTACAACAGCGTTTGAAAGCAAAAAGTCGATTTCGTTGATTCTTGCTTCAAGCATAGCCTGTTCGTTTTTAGCTTCGTCGTATTCTGCGTTTTCAGAAAGGTCACCGAATGAACGTGCTTCTTTAAGCTTCTGAGCAACTTCACTTCTTCTTATGGTAACCAGATAATCTCTTTCTTCTTCGAGCTTTGCGTAACCAGCTTTGGAAACTGTATTTGTCTTTGAATTTGACATATAGACAACTCCTTTAAAATTTTATTTTTATCTTTTAGAAAATACAATACTTCAATCTACAATTATATCCGATTTTAAAGCGTTTGTCAAGCAAAAAACACTGAAGTGCAGATAAAGCTTTTAATTAAGATTATATTGAGGTAGTCACAATGTGGTGATTTGTTTAGGAGGTCGCAACGTGATGAAGGCTTTTTGTTTAGGAAACCGCACAGTGGTGAAGGGGCGTTGCCCCTTAGACCATTTTGTTTTGGAATAAAGTTTGTGGTAAACCCCACCACCTTTTTCTCTTGAAAGAAAAAGGTGGGAAAAAGTTCAAGTCTGCACATACTCCGTCAATGCACGAGGCCGTAAAATGCCTTAAAAGCTGAAATACATTTTACAGACCCCTTAGCATTTCCTCCGATAGTTGTGCAGACGGTTGGGGCAACAAATTCTGTTCGCCTATTCCTTTATTATTTTACTAAGCCCAAACAAACTGGGAGAAATTTTCGGTTTGTGAAACAAATCGCTGACATCGTCAGCGAAGAAAATTTACTCCCGACGCTTGCTTTGTCAAGCGTCAATGCCCGATGGGAGCTTTCGTTTAAAAAAGTACGAAGTTTCATTTGTTGTGGTCTGCTCAATACAATAAAAAAGAGTAGGAAAAATTCCTACTCTTAATTTTTTAAAATCCGTCGGCGTAGCCGACACCTCAATTGTCAATTGTCAATTGTCAACTGTCAATTGAACGTAATCCTGTATTTTATTGTTAAAAATTTCTCGGATTCTATTGACTTATTTAAAAGAAAGTTATATAATTATTCTATGAGCTTTTTATCTTGCTAAAAGGTAAAAGCAACAATTTTTAATCGTTATTATGGAGGTAATCACAATGGGCAGAGTTTACAATTTCAGCGCAGGTCCTGCTGTTCTTCCTGAAGAAGTTCTCAGAGAAGCAGCTGACGAAATGCTTGACTACAAGGGCACAGGTATGTCCGTAATGGAAATGTCACACCGTTCAAAGGCTTATGATACAATCATCAAGGAGGCTGAACAGGACCTTCGTGACATCATGAATATTCCAGACAACTACAAGGTGCTTTTCCTTCAGGGTGGTGCATCACAGCAGTTTGCTGCAGTACCAATGAACCTTATGAAGAACAAGAAGGCAGCTTACATAATCACAGGTCAGTGGGCTAAGAAGGCTTACCAGGAAGCTCAGATGTACGGCGAAGCAGTAGCAGTAGCTTCATCAGCTGATAAGACATTCTCATACATTCCTGACTGCTCAAATCTTGACATTCCTGAAGATGCAGACTATGTTTACATCTGTGAAAACAATACAATCTACGGAACAAAGTTCTGGGAACTTCCTGATACAAAGGGTAAGGACCTTGTAGCTGACGTTTCATCATGCTTCCTTTCAGAACCAGTTGACGTTTCTAAGTACGCTGTAATTTACGGTGGTGTACAGAAGAACGTAGGTCCTGCAGGTGTTGTTATCGCAATCGTAAGAGAAGACCTCATTACAGATGACGTTCTCCCAGGCACACCAACAATGCTCAAGTGGAAGACACAGGCTGACAATGATTCACTTTACAACACACCACCATGCTACGGTATCTATATCTGTGGTAAGGTATTCAAGTGGATTAAGAAGATGGGCGGTCTTGAAGCTATGAAGGCTCACAACGAAAAGAAGGCTGCTATCCTTTACGATTTCCTCGACCAGAGCAAGATGTTCAAGGGTACTGTTGACAAGAAGGACAGAAGCCTTATGAACGTTCCATTCGTAACAGGCAACGACGAACTCGACGCTAAGTTCATCAAGGAATCAAAGGCTGCCGGCTTTGAAAACCTCAAGGGACACCGTTCAGTTGGTGGTATGCGTGCTTCAATCTACAACGCTATGCCAATCGAAGGCGTTGAAAAGCTTGTTGCATTCATGAAGAAGTTCGAAGAAGACAACTAAAACCCTAACGGTTTTACCGACCTCGCCTTTTTACTCATTTGCGAAGGTCAATGCTTTTGAGTGACTGGCGTATGTATCTCCTTACGGAGCTACTCGGCTCACTTAATGTTCGCCTTAAATAGAGCGAACAGAAGGCTTATAATAAAAAACTTATCTTAACACTCTCTTCAAAGAGGGTGTTAAGTTTTAAAAAAAATAATATGAAAGGTTGTTATTACGATGTATAATATTCTTACACTTAATAAGATTGCAGCTATCGGAACAAACAAGTTTGATACTGCTAAATACACAATTACAGACGATTGCGCTACTCCTGACGCAATTATGGTGCGTTCAGCTAAGATGCACGATATGGAATTTGCTCCTAACCTCCTTGCTATCGCAAGAGCAGGCGCAGGCGTAAACAACATTCCTGTTGAAGATTGTGCTGAAAAGGGTATCGTTGTTTTCAACACACCTGGTGCAAACGCAAACGCTGTTAAGGAACTCGCTATCTGCGGACTTCTCCTTGCTTCAAGAAAGGTTCCTGAGGCTATCAACTGGGCTCAGACACTTAAGGGCAACGGTGACGAAGTTGGAAAGATGGTTGAAAAGGGCAAGAGCAACTTTGCAGGTTGCGAAATCATGGGCAAGACTCTTGGTCTTATCGGTCTTGGCGCTATCGGTGGAAAGCTTGCTAACATTGCTATTTCTCTCGGTATGAACGTTATTGGTTACGACCCATTCCTTTCAGTAGGCGCTGCTCTCAACCTCAAGCCACAGGTTAAGGTTACTGCTAACATCAACGACATTTATGCAAACAGTGATTACATTTCACTCCACCTCCCATACAACGCTGAAACAAAGAACACAATCAACAAGGATACACTTGCACTCTGCAAGGACGGAGTAAGACTCTTAAACTTCGCAAGAGGCGAACTTGTTAACGGTGCTGACATTGTTGAAGCTGTAAACAGTGGTAAGGTTGCAAGATACGTTGTTGACTTCCCAAGCGATGAAGTTCTTGGTGTTGACAATATCGTTGCTATCCCACACCTCGGTGCATCTTCAGAAGAATCAGAAGACAACTGTGCAGTTATGGCTGCTGATGAACTTATCGAATACATCGAAAGAGGAACAATCAAGAACAGCGTAAACTTCCCTAATGCTGAACTTGCAAAGACAGGAAACGCTCTCGTTTGCGTACTCCACAAGAATGTTCCTGCTGTACTTACACAGGTTACAGGTGCTGTTAAGGGCAACGTTGAAAACCTCGTAAACAAGTCAAAGAAGGATTGGGCTTACACAATGCTCGACGTAAACGGCGATGTTGACGTTGACGCTATCAAGGCTATCGACGGCGTTGTTGGAGTAAGAGTTATTTAATCAAACGGCACGTTTGATTAAATTGACAATGGACATAGCTCGCTTGCGAGATATATGACAACTTGACAGTTAAAGCGTACGGAAATTCCGTACGCTTTTTGTTTTGGAATAAAAATTGGCAGGCAACAAAAAAGAGTAGGACCAAAATCCTACTCTTAATTTTTTTAAATTCGTTGCCGAAGGCAACACCTTAATTGTCCATTGTCCATTGTCAATTGTCAATTGATATTTTTAATGCTGACGCATTAAAAATATCTCACTACTCCCACGACTTTGCCTAAAACAGAGCATTCCTCAACAATAATCGGGTCCATAGTGTCGTTTTCAGGCTGTAAACGGAAATGCCCGCCCTCTTTGAAAAATCTCTTGACAGTAGCTTCCCCACCGTCAACCATAACAACAGCAATTTCCCCGTTTTCCACAACAGGCACCTGTTCAACAATGACAATGTCCCCGTCAAGGATAGCAACGTTAATCATACTTTCCCCTCTGACTTTGAGGGCAAAAAGTGGGTTTGAATAAATCTTGTCAGGTGAAAAACTGATAAAATCAGTGATTTCCTCAATGGCAGTGATAGGCTGACCTGCTGTAACAGTACCCACAAGAGGAACTTTCTTGCTTACACTTCCTGCAATTCTCAAGGCTCTGTTCTGGTTGTTTCCCTTTTCCAGAAGTCCTGCTTCAGCAAGCACGTTTATGCACTTGTGTGCTGTGGAAGTTGACTTGAATGAAAATTCAGCGCAGATTTCTCTTACAGTCGGTGGATAACCCTCTTCAAGCTTTTCCTTTATAAATTCATAGACCTTTCTGTCACGCTCAGTCAGTTGTTTCATAATCTTAATCCTTTCAGTTAAACCTTTAACTCACCTGCAAGCTGAACAGCCAGCTTGTATACGTCACCACAACCAAGTGTGATAACCAAATCCCCTTCGTCAAGGTTTTTCTTTAAATATTCTACAATGTCGGTGAAATTCTTACTTTTCTGCTGTGCAGTCTGTTCGTCAACTACGTCTTTGTCGTAGTCAAACCATACAGCGCCATCAATTTTCTTTCCTAAATCCTCTGTGTATATCTTTAATGTATTTTTCTCTCTGCTTCCCATAATGTCGGTAAGCACAACCTTGTCAGCGATTTCAAGAGCCTTTACAAAGTCGTCAAGCAAAATGCTTGTTCTCGAATAGGTAAACGGCTGAAAAACAGCCCACACTCTTTTGTAACCCAGCTTTTTTGCAGCCGAAAGTGTAACTTCAAGTTCCTTTGGGTGGTGTGCGTAGTCGTCAACTATGGTAATTCCCTTTACCTCGTCAATTCTCTCAAAGCGTCTTACAGCACCTCTGAAAACCTGCAAGCCCATTTCAATTCCGTCAAGGCTTACTCCACATCTCACAGCTGTTGCAACCGTCGCAAGAGCATTCAGAACGTTATGAACTCCCGGAACAAAAATTGTCAGCTTTCTTTCAAATTCGCCCTTGATATAAAGATTGAACTCGGTTTTCATTCCGTTTACGCTTACAATTTCCCCTGAAAAATCATTTTTTCTGTCAAAACCAAAAGTAATAACTTCCTTGTCAAGCCCCTCGATAGCGTCAAGAGTATTCTTGTCATCGCCGTTTACCACAAGGCATTTTGTGGCCATTGACGCAAACTTGTTAAAGGACTTTTTGATGTTGTCAAGGTTTTTGAAGTATTCCAGATGGTCAGCGTCAACATTTAAAATAACAGCAATATCAGGGTAAAGTCTTAAAAATGTGTCAACGTATTCGCAAGCCTCACAAATCATTGTGTCGCTTTTTCCGGCCCTGCCACTGCCACCGATTGACTTGAGTTTTCCACCAATTACGCAGGAAATATCAATGCCTTCCTCCATAAAAACAGTTGTCAGCATTGAGCTTGCAGTGGTTTTTCCGTGAGTGCCACAAACACAAACAGCGTTGTCATACCAGCTTGTAACAAGACCTAAAAGGTCGCTTCTCTCCAAAACAACAGCGTCGCTGTTTTTTGCAGCAACAAGCTCAGGGTTATCGCTCATAATGGCAGCCGAATACACAATCAAATCAGCGCCCTCAATATTTTCAGCTCTCTGTCCCAAAAATACGGGAATACCCATATCCCTTACAGCCTGCAAAGTTGCAGTTTCGTTATTGTCAGAGCCAGTAAGATAATAGCCCTTACTGTGAAGTATCTGTGCAAGAGGATACATTCCCGAGCCACCGATACCGATAAAATGGATATGTTTTTTATTTAAAAGTACGTTTTTATCCAAAGTAATCACGTTTCCTTTCAGATTTTTAAAAATTTTTCCCACCTGCTGTATATTTTTAGCAGATACTCCCATAATATCCTTGAAAAAACATAAAAAGGAGTAAAAACTATGACAATTACAGACATCAAAGTGAGAAAAACCTTTGAAGATGGAAAGCTGAGAGGTGTTGTCAGCGTAACCTTTGACGACTATTTTGCAGTCCACGACATCAAAATAGTTCAGGGGGAGGAGCGTCTTTTTGTGGCAATGCCTTCAAGACGTGACGACTCGGGGACATTCCGTGACATTGTTCACCCCATTTCCCACGAAGCAAGACAGGTTATCGAAAACTCAATTCTCGACGCCTACTATTCCTCTCTTTCATAGCTTATTCACCGTTAAGGAATAAAATTCTTTGCTTTGTTGACGATGGACTTGTCGTTTTCGTATGCAAGAACACTTCCTGCACGACTGATTTCCACCCATTTAATATCGGCTATCTCGTCTTCCTGAGGAGTATAGTCGGTATTTTTTGCTTTTGCGATAAAATACACCACTTCCTTATGGGTATCCCTTCTCGGAGAGTAGGTGACTATTTCACGAAAGCTCTGGTCAATGATAACATCAATTCCGGTTTCTTCCTTGATTTCACGCATAGCAGTTTCGATTTCAGTTTCGCCCTCTTCGACGTGCCCCTTAGGAAAAGACCAGTGACCACTGTTGATGTGTTTAATGAGAAGTATTTCGGTATTTCCGTGATACTTTCTGTAAACAAGTGCGCCACATGATTTTTCATCCAGCATTTTTTTCAATCCTTTCTCGAAAAATTCTCAAGAGAAGAACTTAATTCAACTCATACTAATTATATTATAGCACACTTTTTTCAATTTGTCTTTAGTTTTTATAAAAAAACGAACAAATTTTCAAAAAAAGGCTTATTTTTTTCTGAAATTTCATATTACATTTTTTGTCTTAAAATGTTCAGATTTTTTATTCATAATTACAATTGACATTAACGAAAAAATGTAGTATATTAGGAATAATAATTTAGAATTTTTATATGAAAAACTGTTGGGAGGTTTTATGATGCTGGACACAAACATCAACAACAAATTTGGCAAGGAAGGACTTACATTTGACGACGTACTTCTTATTCCTGCAAAGTCAAGCGTAACACCAAATATGATTGACCTTAAAACCAGACTTGCAGGGGACATTATGCTTAATACCCCTATTATGACTGCTGCAATGGATACGGTTTCTGAATCAAGAATGGCTATCGCTATCGCAAGAGAAGGCGGTATTGGTATCATTCACAAGAATATGACTATCGAACAGCAGGTTGAAGAAGTTGACAAGGTTAAGAGAAGCGAAAACGGAGTTATTGTTAACCCATTTTCACTTACAGCTGACAAAACTGTTCAGGAAGCTGACGAGCTTATGGGCAAGTATAAAATCAGTGGTGTTCCGATTGTTGATGCAAACGGAAAGCTTGAAGGTATCCTTACAAACAGAGATTTAAGATTTATCACTGATTTTTCAATCAAAATCGGCGATGTTATGACAAAGGAAAATCTTGTTACTGCACCGGTAGGCACAGACCTTGCTGCTGCACAGAACATTCTTATGAAGCACAAGATTGAAAAGCTCCCTATCGTTGATGAAAACGGCTATTTAAAGGGACTTATCACAATCAAGGACATTGAAAAGACTGTTCAGTATCCAAATTCTGCAAGAGACAAGAACGGCAGACTTCTTTGTGGAGCTGCTATCGGCGTTACTGCTGACGTACTTGACAGAGCAAAGGCTCTTGTTGAAGCACAGGTTGACGTTCTTAGCCTTGACTCTGCACACGGACACAGTGCTAACATCATCAAGTGCGTAAAGATGATTAAGGAAGCATTCCCAAATATTCCTGTTATTGCAGGTAACATTGCAACAGCTGAGGCTGCTGAAGACCTCATCAAGGCAGGTGCTGACTGTCTTAAGGTTGGTATCGGACCTGGTTCAATCTGCACAACAAGAGTTGTAGCAGGTATCGGTGTTCCACAGATTACTGCTGTATACGACGTTGCTTGCGTAGCTGCTAAATATGACATTCCGGTAATTGCTGACGGTGGTATCAAGTATTCAGGTGACATCGTTAAGGCTCTTGCTGCCGGTGCAAATGTAGTTATGCTCGGCTCACTCCTTGCCGGCTGTGAAGAAGCTCCCGGTGCTGTTGAAATCTATCAGGGCAGACAGTTCAAGGTTTACAGAGGTATGGGCTCACTTGCTGCTATGGAAAAGGGTTCAAAGGACAGA
>JAFTNX010000148.1 GCA_017451665.1 Oscillospiraceae bacterium
AAACGTGTCAAGGAGGAGCTTGGACTTAAAACTGTACTTGGAGTTTCAAATATCAGCTTCGGACTTCCTAACAGAGAGCTTGTCAATAGTACCTTCTTGTCGGTTGCACTTGCTAACGGACTTGATTTGCCGATTATAAACCCTAATATTGCCTCAATGTCAGGGGCAGTAAGAGCTTTCAGACTGCTTTCTAATAGCGATAAAAATGCTGAGGAATTTATAGCTTGCTATGGCGCTAAAACCGAACAGCCAAAACAAACTGTTCAGCTTGAAAATATCACTCTTGAATACGCAATTTCTAAGGGACTTAAAGCAGAGGGTGCTAAAATCACAGCTAATCTTCTTGAAAATACCGACTCAATGGAAATTGTAAATTCAATGCTTATCCCTGCACTTGATAAGGCAGGTACAGCCTTTGAAAATGGGGAAATATTCCTTCCACAGCTTATCCAGACAGCAGGCGTTGCACAGGCTTGCTTTGAGGTTATAAAAGAAAAGCTTTCAAAATCAGGAGATACCCAGACCTCAAAGGGAAAGATAGTTATAGCTACCGTTAAGGGTGATATTCACGATATCGGAAAAAATATCGTAAAAGTTCTTCTTGAAAACTACGGTTATACTGTAATTGATTTGGGACGTGACGTTGAAAGCGAAAAAATCCTTAAAAGTGCAGTGGAAAATGACGTTTCACTTGTTGGACTTTCAGCACTTATGACCACTACTCTCCCGTCAATGGAGGAGGCTATAAAGCTTCTTCGTGATAATAAACCTGACTGTAAAATTATGGTTGGTGGCGCTGTGCTTACTCCTGAATATGCTGAAAAAATCGGTGCTGATTTTTACGCTAAGGACGCTAAGGGTGCTGTTGATATTGCAAAAAAAGTTTTCGGCTAACTGAATAAAATGGAAAAATCCTCCAATGCTGTCATTAAAGCAAAGGAGGATTTATTTATGAAAAAAACTTTTATTTCAATACTTACAGCAGTTATGATGATACCTTTTATTTCTGGTTTTAAAGTGTATAAAGAGGGGAATGACAGCTTCTGTTTTTTTCCTGAACTGACTTTTTCAAACGCTGTTTTGTTTGATGAAACAGACGATAACGACGAAAAAATAACTGTCTGTGAAAAGAATGAAAAGGTCGAGGTGAAATTCAAGCTTATTGAGTGGATTAAGTCCGTTTTTACGGACATATAAACGTTGATTTTTTCTTTGAAATGTGCTATTATATAGTTGAACGGGTGCTGACGCACCTGTGACGGTCTGACGACCGCCGACTTGCTGACGCAAGCCCGTTCAACTTTAACTACTTGTACATAAAAATGAGGTGTAAAAGTGCTGACGATTATAACAGGTGGCGCAATGTCACATAAGGACGAAATGCTCAGAGAAAAAATCAAGTCTGCTTGTATGAATGGAAAACAGGCTTTTGTTTTTGTGCCTGACCAGTTTTCTTATGAGTATGATAAAATGCTTTATGAGATTTTTGGCGTTAAGATGTTTAATAAAATAGAAGTTGTTGGACTTAATCGTTTCTGTGAAAACCTGCGTAAAAAGTATGGCTCTGAAAAGGGAGTTACAGCCGACGATAATACAAGAATTATCACTATGTATCAGGCTATAAGAAATTTCAGACATACCAATAAGGCAGCATACTATACCAAAAATCTTGAAAAACCTTCCTTTGCCAATACAATGCTTGATATGACGTCACAGCTTTTCAGAAATGGTATTTCACCCGTTACTCTTAAATCTTTAAGCGAAAAAACCAACGGCACACTTCAGAATAAGCTTTACGATATAGGTAATATCTATGAGAATTATGAAAAGTGCCTTGACGAAAAGGGCCTTTGTGACGGACTATCTGTTGTTTCGGAAGCCTGCGAAATCATAAAGAATAACGATGTGCTGTCTGATTGCGAAATCTTTTTTGACAGATATGACAGCTTTTCACGAGATGAATTCAGACTTATTGAAGCTATGCTTTGTAAGTGCGATAATATGGCTGTTGCAATTACTCTTTCTAACGAGAATAATTCAAAATCAAGCCTTTCGCCTTTTGCAACTACCCTTAAAACCTGTGCCGACCTTGAAAGAATTGCACGTTCTGTGGGCGTTGAAATCAAAAGGGAAAAGTCAGCTCAGTATTACTATAATAAACCTGCACTTACACACGTTAATACAAATATTTTCTGCCTTGAGAATCACCCTGCACAAAACCACGACGGGGTGAGAGTTGCAGTTGTGCAGGATATGTATGACGAGGTGGAATATGTCTGTGCAAGAATTAAACGCCTTGTCCGTGAAAATCACCTTAAATACAGCGATATTGCAATTATTTCAAGACAGCTTTCAGAATATATTCCTATCCTTGAAGGTGCTTTTGAAAAGTACGAAATCCCTGCGTTTATCGACGCTAAAAACGGAGTGCTTAAATCCACTCTTGCAATTTACATAATGAGCGTCCTTGACTGCCTTAAAGGAAAGACCTTCAGTACCGAAAAAATCCTCAGAATGATTAAATCACCACTTTCACCATTCAAGGATTTTGAAGTGTGTGCTATCGAGGAATACTGCTATTTGTGGGGCGTTAACGGCGATATGTGGAAATCCCCGTTTATTGCGTCAGATAGCGAGAGAGATAACCTTGTCACAGTCAATAGGATAAGAGAAAGAATTATAACCCCACTTTGTGAATTTAAAGATGCCGAAGGCGAAATGACTGCTACAAAGCTTGTGGGAATGTTTATAAAAATCCTGAACGATTACCAGGTTACAAGCTGTGTAAACAGCGTTGTCAAAACCTCACTTTCTGTTGACGGCGAAAAAAGCTATATTACCGATAAATCCACAGAAATTGAGCTTGTGAGAGAATTTGGTCAGATTTGGTCAATGTTTGTTTCGTCACTT
>JAFTNX010000012.1 GCA_017451665.1 Oscillospiraceae bacterium
GCAATGGAAAAGGCAGGAATTTCGCAGTTTGTGGGACTTAATGACGACGGCGAAACAGTTGGTACTCTTTCAGCAGAACAGCTTGTTATGCTTTCTACTTTAGCAGGTAATTCTTCATCCAAAAACAGCTCGGGAAGTACACTTGTTGACCTTTTACTGAATGAAAACTTCGGTGGAATGGGTAACCTCAATTCAATGGGAGTTACAGCTCTTCTTGGAGGATTCGGCGATTACAGCGCTGAAAGCCTTATTGGAATGATGAGCGGTACAGGTGGTCTTAACTCTGTTTTGTCAGCACTTAAAGACGACGATGATAATAATTATTCGTCACTGCTGGGTATCGATGGCTTTAATTCATCAAATCTTCTTTCGTCAGTGTTTAACACAAATAACGATAAGAATGATGATGTGGCTATTCCGATGAGTGCAGCTATTCCGATTGACGCTCTTAAACAGCTTGCAAACGTGAAGCAGAGAGAAAATATCTCTAATCTTGAAAAACTTGCAGAGGCTTTTGAAAACGGCGAAGCAACAGTTTCAAAGACAACACAGTTTGTGCTTGCTGATAACGACGTTAAGAATGTAGCTTACAAAAATCAACAGGAAGGTGTGGAAAACGCACCGCAGATGACACAGGAAACTTCAGTTTCTGATGACAATTCACAGAAGGATTTTTCTGATGCTGATATGCTGATTTTTGAAAATAATTTCAATAACGCAGTGAGAGAGGCTAAGAAGAATATCAACCGTGAAACAAAAGCAGTCGATAATCAAAGCCTGCCACAGTTTGCAGACATAGAGGCTCAGACTTTTGAATCTCAGAATAAAATCGCTCAGATTACAAGAGCAGTGAGAGATAATGTTACAGCTTCAAATGTAAGACAACAGACGGTAGAACAGATTTCGGCTAAACTGACACAGAAGTACGAAACAGTGGAAACTTTCAGCGTTAAGCTTACTCCTGAAGGACTTGGCGACGTTGTTGTTAATCTCGAAAAGACAGAGGAAGGCATAGTTCTGGAGCTTGTTGCAAGCAAAGAAAGTACAGCTAAGCTTCTTGACAGCGAGATGGGTGAACTTCAATCAGCTTTGAGTCAGTTTAATGCGCAGGTTAACGAAATCAGAGTGGCTGAACCTGTAAATGCTCAGACACAGACAAATGACGGCTTCTTACAGCAGGATTTTTCTGAACAGTTTGAACAGAATCAGGGAACTT
This sequence comes from Oscillospiraceae bacterium, assembly GCA_017451665.1. GTDB lineage: Bacteria > Bacillota > Clostridia > Oscillospirales > Ruminococcaceae > JAAZZIT01. The sequence goes on from JAFTNX010000012.1 coordinate 1,217, forward strand.
ACAGACAGGGTACTCCAGGCTACGCAAGAGCAAGAAATACCATTTCTGAACAGTCAGTTGAAAATAACGAGCCTGTGTATAGGGACAATTCAAAAATCAATACCTACATCTAAAATTTAAGAAAGGAGGAAATGTATGCCAGTAAACGGAACAGGTAGCTCAACGGACAGATACTATGAGGCTCTCCTTAACGGAACAGCAGGAACCGACAAGAATAAGTTTAATGCTGTATTTTCAAATGAGGATAAGTCGCATCTTGATGTTTCGGATTTTATGAATATTATGATTACTCAGATGACTAATCAGGACTTTATGAATCCGACAGACAACACAGAGTATATGGCACAGCTTGCACAGTTCTCAACTATGCAGGAAATGCAGAAGCTTGCTGAATATTCAAAGACAAATTACGCTGCTTCACTTTTAGGACAGACAGTTACTGTTGCAAAGAATGAAATCGGTGGAGATGTTACTAAGAATACAGGCGTGGTTTCAAGCGTGTCACTTGTCAATAACGAATTTACCGTTAAGGTAAACGGACAGAGCTATACTCTTGACCAGATTATGCAGCTTCATAGCTCAGGAAATGTTGAGACTGAAGACAATACGGCAGAGGTTGAACCGATTGAATAATGTTTAAAAGGAGGTAAACAATGGATATTAACCTCAGGCGACTTTCGACGCCGATTATTACAGGTGTTCCACAGACCTCTTCGCAGATTGTTACCGAAAGTATAGGTACAACTTCGTTTAAAGATGTCCTGAAGGAACAGATATCCTCTGCCAGTGGTCTTAACTTTTCAAAGCACGCAGTAAACAGAGTTATCGACAGAAATATTGATATTTCTGACGAGGCTATGGAAAGACTCAGCGAGGGAGTTAAAATCGCAGAGGAAAAAGGACTGGACGATACACTTATTCTGGTTGACCAGTCAGCATATATCGTGAGTGTTAGAAACTCAACGGTAATTACTACAATCAGCAGCGATGAGCTGAAAGGAAATTGTTTTACAAATATCGATGGGACTGTAATTATTTAATATAGCCGGACCTTTTTAGGAAGCTATCGGAAATTCTGACCGACTGAAGAATTTCCAGACCTTAAAACTACAGTCTCCTTGAAAATTATTAACTTACAAATCAAACTATATTTTAATTTAAAGGAGAAATTTATTATGTTAAGAAGTTTATATTCAGGCGTAGCAGGTATGTCAACACACCAGACCAAGATGGACGTTATCGGTAACAATATTTCAAACGTTAGTACATACGGTTTTAAGTCAACAAGAGTTACATTCAGAGACGTATACTACCAGACATCAACAGACGCAACAGCTGCAACAGCTGCTAAGGGCGGTACAAACGCAGTTCAGGTTGGTTATGGTGCATCTCTCGGAAGCACAGACGTAAACCATTCACAGTCAACACTTACAACAACAGGTCTCTCACTTGACGTTGCTATCGCTGGTGACGGATATTTCCAGGTTATGGACGGTACAGGAAATATCTTCTACACAAAGGCAGGTATGCTTGATATCGACGCTGACGGAAACCTCGTTGACGTAAACGGAAACTTCGTTCTCGGTGTATCAGCTAATAACCTTAACCTTGAAGGTAGCTCAAACAGAATCAGAATTGAACTTCCATACGAAAGCCCTGCAGCTGCTTCAGGCGAAGATATGATTAACAACGTTCTCGTAAAGGTACAGGCTTCTGGCGAAAACTCAGCAGGTAACGTTTCATTTGCATTTGCACAGAGCAACGCTCTTCCATACGGACAGAGAGCTACTGCTTCTGTTACTTCAACAACTATTACTGTAACCCTTAACTCAAACGAAAAGTTTGATACACTCAGCGATTTGGAAGCTGCAGTAAATGAGGCTATTACAGACGCTAACGGTGGTATGGAACATATCGCCGGCCCATTCTCAATCAGCCTTGACCCTGTTGACGCATTTGACGCTGACGGTCTTACAGGTGCTCAGATTGTTAACTCAAACTTCGGCGTTGAAAAGGGTTCAATCGGTATGCCTGTTGAAATGAGAACTTCTTTCTCAATCAAGGACGTTGGAGATACATTCTCATACGACCAGCCAATGGATTACACAATCACAGTTGACGAAGCTAACGAAACCTGCACAATTACAGCAGGTAACGGAGCTTATGAGGCTACTCTTTCAAAGGCTCAGATGACAACATCAGGCTCAGTTGTAATGGTAGGCCCAACAGCTTCTGATAACTTCGTTCTTACATTCCCAAGCTGGGCTAATATCCAGAACTACGCAGGAAATACATATACAGCTACTGCACCAACAGTACCTTCAGCTCCTGCTAAGAACCTCGGTCTTGGTGCTTCATCATTCGCTCTTAAGGGCGGTACACCAGGTGGCGACCAGACTGTTGCTGACCTTACAGGTATCAATATCGCAGCAAACGGTGTTATCACAGGTACACACCCAACACTCGGACTTCTCGAACTTGGTAGAATTGACCTTGCTACATTCGATAACCCTGCTGGTCTTGTTCAGGTTGGTAGCACATACTTTGCAGAAAGCTTAAACTCTGGTGCAGCTAAGGTTACAACTGCTGGTCTTAACGGTTCAGGTGAACTGGCAGCAGGTACTCTTGAAGCTTCAAACGTTGACCTTTCACAGGAATTTGCAGATATGATTACAACACAGAGAGGATTCCAGGCTTGTTCAAGACTTAGTACAGTTTCAGACACACTGCTCGAAGAACTCATTAACCTCAAGAGATAATTTTAAATAATTCGGCTTAAAGGGGAGGACTTCCTCCCCAAAGCCCTTGATTGGAGGATTGTTGTAATGATTATTCTCAATAAACTCAATGGCGAGGAATTTGCCCTCAATGATGAACTTATAGAAACAATTATAGAAACTCCTGACACAACTATCCGACTTACTAACGGAAACGTTTATCTTGTTGCACAGTCAATGAGAGAGGTAATCGAAACGGTTGCAAGGTTCAGAGGGAAATGCTTTGAACACGCTGTCAGGGATAATAATGATTTTTATTTAGGCTCTAAGGAGTAAATTCGAAAGGAAGCGAAACTTCGAAAGGAGGCGTGTCGGATATTCATAAAATTCCGACATAACAGATAATATGGATTTGTCTACAATTATAGGTTGGATACTTGGTGTCGGTCTTATTCTGGTAAGTATTATGCTGGGTGAAAGCCCAGAGACAGGTGCTACAACCTTTACACCCGGAAATCTTATGTCATTTTTTGACCCTGCGTCAATTGCTATCGTTCTGGGTGGTACAACAGCAGCACTTTTAGTATCCTATCCACTTGACTTCTTCAAGAAAATTCCTAAACATTTCAAGATATTGTTCAAGCACAAAAAGGAAGACCCTAAGGAAATAATTTCTGAGATTGTTGAATTTGCAAAGGAAGCAAGAATTAACGGACTTCTTGCTCTTGAAGAAAAGGTAAACGAGGTTAAAGACCCGTTTATGAAAAAATCACTTATGATGGTTGTCGACTCTACTGACCCTGAAAAGGTAAGACAGCTTATGGAAACTGAAATTGATAATATGGAAGACAGACATTCACAGGCACAGGGCTTTTATCTTAAAGGTTCTGACTATGCACCTGCCTTCGGTATGATTGGTACTCTTATCGGTCTTATCAATCTTCTTGGAAACCTCAGCGACTCGGATTCGCTGGCAGCTAACATGGCGGTAGCGCTTATTACAACACTTTACGGTTCTTTCCTTGCAAATATGTTGTTCAAACCGATTGCTGCAAAGCTTAAAACCCGTCACGAAGAAGAAATTCTCACAATGTTGATTATAAGCACGGGTATTCAGGCAATTCAGGACGGCGATAACCCTAACTTCATAGAAGAAAAGCTTTTTAAGCTCCTTCCAAAGAGTGGACCTGTTAAAAAGACTTCTAAATCAAAGGGAAAGGGTAACGATTCCTTTGAGGACGACGGAAGAATTTAATTATTAAGATTTGTGAAAGGGGGAATGAAGTGTGGCTCGTAAAAAGAGAGAGGAAGAATCCGGTGGTAACTGGATGGACACCTACGGCGACATGGTTACACTTCTGCTTACCTTCTTTATAGTTCTTTATAGCTTTTCAACCGTCGAGGAAGAAAAATGGGCTGACCTCGTAAGAGCCTTTAATAACAGAGGTGCTAACAAGGTTGACCAGATAGTTCTGACAGTACCGGAAGAAGGGGAGGACCCTGGATATAATCCCGGAGAAACTAATGACGTTGATGCACTGTTTGAAATAATTCAGGCGTATATTGAAGAAAACGGACTGGAAGAGGATATTACAGTGAGTAAATCCGAAGAGGCTGAGGAAATTCTCGGGCCTGTTGACAGTAACGTTTTTATGGAAATTCAGGAGAAAATTTCCTTTATTCCTGATACTTCGATACTTAAAGAAGAAAGCTATGAAGTGCTTGACTTTCTTGGAAATGCACTCAAAGAGGTTGACGATAAAATCCTTTGTGTAGTAATAATGGGACATACTGCAAGCTTTGAGGAGAGTGAAGTTGACTCACGAATGCTTTCGGCAGAAAGAGCGAGCGTAATATCAAACTATTTTGAAGAAAATTTTGAAATAAGCCCTAAAAAATTCGTTCCTATCGGTTGGGCAAACCTTTATCCGATAAGTGGAAATGAAGATGAAGATGGCAGAGCTAAAAACAGACGAGTTGAAATTTCAATTATCAGTAAGGATTCTTATTTAGGAAAAAATAAAGAGCTTCTTAAAGTTATGGGAATTGAAATCGGCGAGGACGGATATACTTCACAAGGTCCTCATCACTGATGAGAAATTAAACTTAAAATCATAATGTGCGAAAGGAAGGATTTTAAAAATGGCGTTCTCTGAACATTCAGCCAGAGGAAGACACGGAAGACACGGTTCTCCCGACTATTCCTCAAAAAATGCTCCCCACAATATGAAAACCTATGATTTCAGAACACCTAAGAAGTTTACTAAGGAACATTTAAGGACACTGAATACGGTTGCTGATAACTTTACAAGAGATTTGGTGGCAAACCTTTCGGGTATGCTGAGAATTATCTGTGAGGCAACAGGTTCTTCAATTGAGGAAGTGCGCTACGGCGAATATATAGAAACCCTTCCAAGCAAAACCTTTGTAGGATATGTTACCTTCAATTCGGAGGAAAACGACGGAAGAGAAACTACGGCGCTGTTTCATGTGCCGTCAACAATAGGATATTTCCTTATAGATGTGCTTCTTGGTGGCAGCGGACAGGCTGTTGAAATCAACAGGTCACATACCGATATAGAATGCGCAATTATCGAAAACCTTGTTGCTAAATTCTGTGGAATGCTTGAAGTGGCATGGAAGAATATCGGCGAGGTTAAGCTGACACTTGAAGAATCAGAAACAAACCCTAAGATGATTCAGATTATGTCACCTAATGATTCGGTTATTGTTATGTCTGTGGAAGTTAAACTGGGACATATCTCCGATAAGATGAGTATCTGTATTCCGTCACTGTTTCTTGATGAAATTCTGGCACATATTGATACAAAGAATAAGGTTAAAATCGTTCAGAGAGTTGACGTTGAAAGGGATAAGATGAGAAAACAGCTTATCTATGACGCACTGAGCGATACCGAGCTTGAGCTTAAAGCTGTGCTTTGTGACTTTGAGCTTGGAATGAGTGACTTGCTTTCACTTCAGGTTGATGACGTTATTCCACTTGATTTGAAGATTACAGACGATATTAAAATTCTTGTGGACGAGGTTCCGTGGTTTAATGCAAAACTTGGTCAGTCAAATATCAAAAAGGCTGTTAAGCTTTGTAGTATCGCTGAACAACCAGAGCCACAGACAGTAAACTAATTCGCAGTAAAGGAAGGACTAATTAAAATGGGACTTAATGAATTTAACGGTGATAGCGTTACCGAAATTTTAAAAGTAGGTGTGGGAGCAGCTACCGATACTCTTGCAACTATTCTCGGCAGTTCAATTGACCTTACCTGCGGAGAAGCACTTGAAAAACAGGTTAAAGACGTTGATTTTGCATCACTTAAACCAGCAATGTATGTGGTTGTTGAATACAGTGGTGCAATCAGCGGTCGAAGCATAATGGTTTACAGACAGATTGACCTTAGCGTAATTTTAAGTATTCTTATGAATAATGAGGACGCAAGCGGCGACTTTGACGAGCTTTCTATGGGAATGCTCAAGGA
>JAFTNX010000149.1 GCA_017451665.1 Oscillospiraceae bacterium
GATGTAAATATTGAGGAAATCCTTGTGTTGAAACACGAATACAACAAAACAAGACCGTATAAACACGGTGGGAAGAAGATTTAAGGAGGTGAAAGCAATGCCAAAGAAGATTGAAGTTTCAGACAGAAAGTTTTACGTCGAGATTGACAAGTTAAGACTTGTTTACGAGGACAATGAACTTGTCGGCTATTACAACCCGGAAGGACCATCAGAAGATGCTTGACGTTCTTGAATACCTCAGGCAGATTCTTGAGCAGAAGATAAGGAGGAAGAAGTGACACCTAAAGAATACTTAAGTCAGGCTTTCAGCATTGACAGAAAAATAAACCTCGACATTGAAAAAGCCAGAGCAATGAGGGCTTCGCTTTACGGCCGTGCAGTCAGCTATGAGAGTGACGGCTCGCAGCACGTTTCAGGTGACAATCACATTGAAAATGCTATGCTTAAGGTTGTGGAATACGAGGAGAAGATAAATGCTGAAATTGACGAGCTTGTGAACAAACGTCTTGAAATTGAAAAGGCTATAAAGTCGGTTGATGATGAGGTGTTGCAGGAAATCCTCACAAGACGCTATCTGCAGTTTCAGAAATGGGAACGTATTGCTGTGGAGATGCACCTTGATTTACGCTGGGTTTACAGACTTCACGGACGAGCCCTTGAGCAGTTGACCATTATTGACCATTGAAAGCCACTATGTTTTCAGATTATACTTATAATAGCCGATAAGGCTATAAAGGGTTTGAGCGTAGTGTAAAAACCAACGGGGCCACAAAAGCTCCGTATCGTCAATAGAGAAAGCGGATTGCAATAGTGGTTCGCTGTAAGCAGGTGCAACTCCTGCATTGACGGCCATTTACGACACGTCCATGTTATCTTCCTGAAAAAAGCAAAAAGGTCACTCTCACAAAAGGGTGGCTTTTTTGTTTGGGTATGGGGGGAGTACCCCCTCTGAAAAATAAGGAAGTACTACAACGTGTCACTGCTCATATTTCTCGCTGAAAGGAGTTTTTTATGGAAAACAACAGTCTTTATATACTGAAAGACAAGCTGACAAATAAGTCAGTAAGAGTGCGTACCAGGTATCAGTATTACGATATGAAAAACAGTGTCAACGCCCTTAGTTCAGTAATTCCTGATAACTTCAAGTGGTTATCTGCCTCTCTCGGTTGGTGTGCTAAAGCTGTGGACACTCTTGCAGACCGTACAGTGTTTGATAGCTTTGACAATGACGATTTCAAGCTTAACGAAATCTATAAGCTTAACAACTCTGACGTGCTTTTTGACAGCGCTATTCTTTCAGCTTTGATATCTTCTTGTAGTTTCATTTACATCGGTAAGGGAGCAGACGGCTATCCGATGTTACAGGTGATTGACGGAGCTAATGCAACGGGAATTATTGACCCTGTCACAAATATGCTCAAGGAAGGCTACGCTGTTCTTGAACGTGACGAAAACGATAATCCAATACTTGAAGCGTATTTCAGGCCATACCAAACTGATTACTATGTTAACGGTAAACTTGTTCCTGAAAAAACACTTATTCACAAAGCTCCTTCTCCACTGCTTGTGCCAGTGATTTACAGGCCTGACGCAAAACGACCTTTCGGACATTCGAGAATTTCAAGAGCGTGTATGAATATTACACAGTCAGCTCTCAGAACGCTCATCCGTTCAGAAGTGTCGGCTGAATTCTACAGCGTTCCTCAGAAGTATGTTCTTGGCCTTTCGGAAGATGCTGAATTCAACAACAGAGCAGCCACACTTTCGTCCTTCCTGAACTTCAGCAAAGACGAAGACGGGGACAAGCCAAGCGTAGGACAGTTTCAGCAGCAGAGTATGGCTCCGTACATAGAGCAGCTTAAGTCTCTTGCTTCAATCTTTGCAGGAGAAACAGGACTTACTCTTGATGACTTAGGATTTGCAACCTCAAACCCTTCAAGTCACGACGCCATAAAGGCAAGCCACGAAAATCTCAGACTTACAGCACGTAAAGCACAGAGAACATTCGGAACTGGATTTCTTAACGCAGGGTACCTTGCTGCTTGTCTGCGTGATGATAATGAATACGACAGAAAAGCATTTGCAAACACCAAATCAATGTGGCTGCCAATCTTTGAGCCTGACGCATCAAGTCTTGGAGTTATAGGTGATGCTATTCTTAAAGTCAATCAGGCATCTCCTGGTTTCCTTGGTGACAGAAATATCAAACAGCTTACTGGTATGGAGAGTGACGCTTAATGACTGAAAAGGAACGTGCAAAATCTTCAGAAGAAAACTACAAGCGAATGAAAAAACAGCTTGACGAAAGGCTTAATGCTGATAGCAGGCTCAAAGTAATTGCTGAAAAAATCAACCTTAAAACAGCTGATTTCAAAGATACTGCTGAATACTCTGAAATCGTGTCAAAGTATATTTCTGAAGTTATCCAGGATAATATCGGTGAAATTACAGTTCCTTTGGGAAAACAGTTTGTGTGTAATTCTCTTCTTAAAGACCACTATGAAAGAATAAACGGCGTTCTCGGTACCGTTCAGGCAAGCGTTGATGAAAAGCTCAACATTCATATTGCACCTCAAAAAGCACCGTTTCCACTTGAAAGGGTTATGCAGGTGGCTCACTCTCTCGAAGACCCTACTGTTCCACCTGAAACAATCGTAAGACGTGCAGGAGCTCCTGTTGAGAATGTTGCAAAGTCATTTCACGACGATTATATCAAGAAAAACGCAAAATTCAGAAATGACGCAGGCTTAAAATGCTATCTCGTGAGAACGACAGACGGCAATTGCTGTGATTGGTGCACCCAAATAGCAGGCAGATATGATTACGCTACTGCTCCTGATGATATTTTCAGGCGCCACGACAATTGTGGCTGTACTACCATTTACGAAAACGGCAGACAGCGTCAGGATGTGTGGACTAAAAAGAGCTGGGAAGTCCCGGAAATCCAGGACAAGGAAAATAAACCTACTGTCTTTGACAGCGACCAGGCAAAAGAGCTTGAAAAGAAGAATTTGCAGTATAAAGGATTGACGGGAGACGATGGAAGTGGTATAATTAAGGCGTTGACAATTGATGATTTTGAACTGCGTTCTTATGGTAAAGGTATTGATGGTAATGTCCTCGAAACTTTGTGGATGGAAATTCGACTTTGTGAAAAGGACGGTAATTTTACTTATAGTGATATTTTATTTGATAGTCTTGGTGGAAATGACAAAGGAACATTTGCATTACAGACTGAAATGTTACCAAATGGTTTACTTCGATTGAATGTTAACACAGAAGTTTTTGCTGGTCAATCATTAATGGAAATCAATCAACGTTTTTCTAATACAGAATCTATTCTTGCTAATAATATCCATGAGGCATTGATTCACGAGAAGGGTCATGCGAAATCTATGAAAGGTAAATTGCCTTTTGAAGTCGATGATATGCATAAAAAGTTGAGAAATATTCATATATCAGGAATCAACGAATGTGCCTATTCTGATGGTGCTGAATGTATTGCAGAAGTGGAAATATTGTTAGACAGAAAAGATTTTATACCAAAAGAAGCAATTAACTTATATAAAGAATACGTTAAATAGGAGAAAGTTTATGGTTTATGTAACTGAATGCGCATATTGTGTTCATAGTAGAAAAGAAAAAGCAAAAGGCTGGATTTCTACTTGTGATGCATTTCCAGAAGGAAAACCACTTGATTTTGACTACAGTAATTTAAGGAACCGTAAAGAATGCAATAACGGCATCGGTTTTGAGTCGGGAGAAGAAAAAACGAATAACGCCACTCTCAAATGAGGGTGGTATTTTTATACCCAAATTTAAGGAGGAAAATATGCCACAGCCAAGAGCAAGACCAAACCTGCGCCCTGACCATAACGGGACGCAGAGGGCACAGTTCGAATCCCATAAAAAGAAAATCTACGCCACACAAAAAGTATGTGGAATTTGTGGTAAACCAGTCGACTTTGGAATGAAATTCCCTCATCCTTTGTCACCTTGTATTGACCACATTATTCCGGTTGCAAAAGGTGGACACCCTTCTGCACTGGAAAATCTACAACTCGCACATATGTGCTGCAACAGACAGAAGTCTGATAAGCTTGTTGTCAAAGAAGTTTTTGACAATGGCATAGAACTTATATCGAATCGGGTATTGCCACAGACATTTGATTGGAAAAACATATAAAGCGAAAGGAGTGAGCTGATGAGCGACAAAAAGCTCGGCAGACAAACTCCTACAAGCTCCGTAGTTTTACCATATCGTGATTCTTGTGGTAGTGATGCAGTTGATATCTATAACCGTTCAGGCAGAACTGCTCAGGAATGGCAGGAACGTATGCTTGAAGACATTATGGCACTGAATGAAGAAAATCTTTGGGTGCATATGAAATTCGGTTGGAGCATTCCAAGACGAAATGGTAAGTCCGAGATTCTTATAATTCGTGCTATGTATGGTGTATCTCACAATGAACGTGTGCTTTACACCGCACACAGAACAACAACCTCTCACAATGCGTGGGAAAAGGTTATTGAAAGGCTATCAAAAGCAGGCTTTGTTGAGGGCGAGGATTTCAAAACCACAAAGCAATTCGGTCTTGAACGTATTGAGTGGCTGGGAACTGACGGTGTTATAAACTTTAGAACACGTTCTTCAAAGGGGGGGCTTGGTGAAGGTTATGACCTGCTCATCATAGATGAGGCACAGGAATACACCACCGACCAGGAATCAGCGCTTAAATATGTTGTCACCGACAGCAAAAACCCACAGACACTTATGTGTGGAACTCCACCGACAGCAGTCTCTTCCGGTACTGTTTTTCTTTCATATCGAAAGGAAGTGTTTTCAGGCAAAGCACAAGATAGTGGCTGGGCTGAATGGTCTGTTCCAGAGCTGACCGACGCTCACAACCCAGAATTGTGGTATGAAACAAATCCGTCACTGGGAACAATTCTTTCGGAGCGTACTATTCGTTCAGAGCTTGGTGATGACCAGGTTGACGATAACATTCAGCGTCTTGGTTTATGGCTACGGTACAATCAGAAATCAGCTATAAGCAAAGAAGAATGGGAAAGCTATACTGCTGATACCATACCAAAAATCAAAGCAGATACAAAGCTTTATTTCGGTGTCAAGTACGCTAAAACCACAGCTAACGTTTCGCTTTCGGTTGCATTTAAAACCGACAATAAAATATTTGTTGAAGCCATTGACTGCCGTCCTGTTCGTGACGGGAATCAGTGGCTTATTGAATTTCTACGTTCAAAGAGAGCCGAAAAGGTTGTTATTGACGGCGCAGGAAATCAAAGTATTTTAGAAGCAGATATGAAAAATGAAGGCGTTAAGTGTAAAGCTGTTCTGCCAAAGGTAGCAGAAATAGTTGAAGCTAATGCTTTGTTTGAAAAAAAGCTGTTTGACGGTGAAATTATTCACAAAAATCAGCCTGCACTTACACAAGCTGTGGCAAACTGTGAACACCGTGCCATTGGTAGTGGTGGTGGATATGGTTATGCATCAATACTCGAAGGGGCAGATATTTCACTGCTTGAATCTGTCACTCTTGCGCACTGGCTTTGTGCTAATGCCAAGGAAAAGAAAAAGCAGGTAATCAGCTATTAAGTGGTTTTCACTTGATAAATAAACACCTATAACTACGGGGAAAAGTAGGAGGACTAAATTATGTCAGAAGAATTCAAGCCAATTGAAACACAGGAAGCGTTTGATGCTGCTATCAAGAGCAGACTTGACCGCAACACACGAACAGTAACAGAAGAAGTTACTAAAAAGTATGAAGGCTATCTTTCGCCTGATGACGTTGCAAAAAGCAACGAGGAATACACCAAGCAGATAGCTGAACTTAATGAAAAGCTCAAGGGAAACGAAACGACAATTGCAGATTTGACTGCAAAAAACAAGGCATACGAGACCAACTCGGCAAAAATGAAAATCGCCCACGAAATCGGAATTCCTTTTGAACTTGCAGATAAGCTGTCAGGAGAAACAGAGGAAGACATCAGAAAGGATGCTGAAAAGCTTGCAAAATTCACTACAAAAGCACAGCCTTCTCCGATGTTTTCAGGAGAAAAGCCTGCAGGTAATTCAAATGACGCAGCATTTAGAGAAATGTTGCAGAACTTAAAGAAATAATGGAGGTAATTTTTTATGAGTACAACAACTACATCAGGAACACTTTTTAAGCCGGAGCTTGTAACCGAAATGTTCAACAAGGTTAAGGGCCATTCCTCACTTGCAAAGCTCTGTGGAATTTCACCTATTCCATTTGCAGGAACAGACACATTTGTTTTCACAATGGATGGTGAAGCGTCAATTGTTGGTGAAGGAAAGAACAAGCCGGCAGGCGAGGCTGATTTTGCACCAGTTACAATTAAGCCTATCAAGTTTATTTATCAGCACAGAGTTACAGACGAATTCGTTCACCTTGCAGAAGAGAAACAGCTCCCATATCTCAAGGCTTTTTCAGAAGGCTTTGCAAAGAAGATGTCAAGAGCTTTGGACATTGCTGCTTTTCATGGTGTAAACCCTTATGACGGCGAAGCGTCTGATACAGTAGGTAATAACTGTTTCGACAAGGCTGTTGAAAATGTTATTACATACGATTCAGCTAAACCAGACGACAACATTGACGACGCTGTTGCTCTTATTCAGGGTGCAGACGGAGCGGTAACAGGTATTGCTATGTCACCAACTTTCGGTTCTGCTCTCGGAAAGATGAAGACAGCAGATTCACACACAGCTATGTATCCTGAATTTCGTTTTGGTGCAAATCCTTCTACCTTTGGTGGTATGGCATCTGATGTCAACAACACAATGGAATTCGGCTCAAGCAATGACAGAGCTATTGTGGGTGACTTTGCCAACGCTTTCAAGTGGGGCTACGCAGAGAATGTTCCACTTGAAATCATTCAGTTTGGCGACCCTGACGGTCTTGGAGACCTCAAGAGAACAAACCAGATTGTTCTCAGAGCAGAGGCTTATATCGGCTGGGGTATTCTTGACAAGACAACTTTTGCTCGTATTACAACAGATGGTGCTGCAGCTGCATCAGAACAGGGAACTGAATAATTATGAAGTATCGTAATATTCACAATGGCAGAATTATCGAAATCACCTCAAAACTCACCTCTCCCGACTGGGTTGAGGTGAGTAACGAGAAAAAGCAACCTGAAAAGGTGGTGGAAAAGAATGAGCGAAAGAAAGAAGTACGCAGAAGTAAGTGACATAAAAGCTCTTGGAAAACCACTTACAACTGCACAGCTTGATGCAGCAGAAATACTTCTTGAAACGGCATCTTCAAAGCTTCGAATAACTGCCACAAAGTATGGCAAAGACATCGATAAAATGATTGCTGATGAAACGCTCGGAGCTGATTATGAGCTGGCTGTAAAGGGTGTAGTTATTCAGGCAGTTGTCAGAGCACTTGACAGTATGTCTGATTATTCGCCAGCTATAACGCAGGGTTCACAGTCAGCTATGGGATACAGCGTATCTATGACTTATCTGAATGCAGGACAGTCTCTTTATTTTTTAAGAAATGAGCTTAAGGACCTTGGCATTCTTCGTCAGACCTGGGGAGCTATGGAGGTGTATGGCAATGGTAACGATGATTAAAGGCATTGACATTACTCTTTATACCGACAGCGATACAAAAACTGTCAGTAACGTGCTTGTAGGAGAACCTGCAACGAGTGAAGGAACACTTTCTTATACCCTTGCTATTCCAAAAGGTGATTCTCACATCTGGACTGACAAGAAGGTAAGCTTTTTCAATAAGACATTCCGAACAATAGGATATCCTGTTGAAGGAATTGAAGAAAATCTTCCTTTGTTATGGAATAAGCAGATTAAGGTTGAACTTCTCATCACAAATGGGAATTGCACGTTCTTTGAAAAGGACACCTTCACAAAGCACGTTTTCAGTGATGTTTTGTATCAAGATTTAAGAGGTGAAGCCTTTACAAAATCAGGGGAACAGAAAAAGGGTGATGTGAATATTCACATCTATGCTGTCAATCACGACGATTTCAGTTACACACCTAAAAGTGGTGATATTGTTGTGTTTGGAGAATGTGATTTTATTTTTGACACATCCTCACAGCAGACAGCCTCTGTAAGTATGAAAAGCTTTCGTGAGCTTTATCCCGGCTATGCCGTAGTCAGTACTTCGGAGCATAAGATTTGTGGGACACTTCCTGATTACATCATAACTGCCAGATAGGTGGTGTCTGTGTGAAGCCTAATCTTAAATGGAATAAGAATTTCAAGAAAAACAAAAGAAAACTGCTTGCTGAAATTCAGGACCATGTTGACACCCAGTGCGTTAAGAGAATGACACCATTTGTACCTGTGGCGCTTCCAAAGTATAGGCACGCAGGAAAGCTTCGTGATTCCGTTAAGATTTCAAAGCCCGGTGAAATAGTTTTTACAGCAAAATTTGCAAGAAAAGACTATTATGCTCACAAAAACCATCAACGAGGAGGAAATCCAAAAGCGAAACGTTTGTGGTTTGAGGTTATGAAAGATACAGACGGGGAATCAATTCTGAAAGGTGCAAAAGCTATTGTAAGGAAGGATAAAAAATGAATGTAATTGAAAAAGTCAAGGAAATATTGCAGAATTTCCCTAAAATCAATGAAGTCTGCAACGAAATCAATGTTGATTTTACAGACACAGAACCCACAAGCTATGGCCTTGCTCCGACAGGTGATGAACTTATATCTGAGGACATTCTCGGAAACCAAAAAAGACAGCACTCTTTTATTCTACACGCTACATACAGTGGCATTAACGACTACGAGAGACTTTCAAACAGTGGAGTACTTCTTGAACTATCACAGTACCTTGATAGACTTGATGAACAAGCTATTGACAACGGAATTATAACCAAAATTCGAGCTACTAATGGTATGCTTTATGAAATTCCAGAAGAAAACTATTCAGATGGAATTAAGTATCAGCTCACTATTGTGGCATCATACACAATTGAAATTTAGAAAGGCAGGTAATTTATATGACAGACAAAATCGGAAAGCTCAAGCGTTCTCATCTTATCCACGCCATTGACACAACTATGGGTGGGGATACTCCAAGCTGGTATATTCTCGGCAAGGATATCGAGGACTTGAGCGTAGAGCTTAACCCTGAAACAGAAACTGTCAAGAATATTCTTGATGAAACATCAGTAAATGACAATGGCTATGAGCCTTCACTTGACGCAGAAACATTCTATGCAAATCCACAGGACCCTCTTTATCCTGTGCTTAAAAACATTGCTATGAATCGTCTTACAGGTGATGCTTGTAAGACAAAAATCATTGAAATTGTTGTTGATGACGCATCGGGCAGTTATGACGCCTGGACAGAGGACATTATTATTAAGCCACAGTCTTACGGTGGTCCTCAGGGTGGTGTCAATATTCCTTTCAATGTTACATTTAACGGTGGCAGAAAGAAGGGTAAAGCATCAATTGACAAGGGTGCAATTACATTCAACGAAACTACTGCAACAGAATCATAACATCAAGACGGGGGATTTTATATCCCCCTATTTTCATTAAAGGAGTAAATAACAATGACTAATTTGAATTTTAATGACGGCCGAAAAACCTTTTTAGTAAACGGAACAGTTGAAATATCATTCAATCCGTCAGACTTCGGGCTTATCTCGAGAATGTCCGAGGTTATGGATAATATTTCAGAAATCGAAAAGAAATATGAGATTTTTGAAAATGAAACTGACGATATTAAGGCACTGGGTGTCAAAATGGCTGAATTTGACAGAGAGGTCAGAGAACAGCTTGACCAGCTCTTTGGAGCAGAGATTTCGGACAAGCTTTTCGGCACTACAAACTGCATGTCTTGCGCAGGTGGACAGCCTATCTGTATTAACTTTGCAGAAGCTGTATTTCCGGTTATTGCAAAGGAAATCGAAGCCGAGAAAAAGAAAGCTGAAAAGAAAATCAACAAGTACGTTAGTCAGGTGAAAAAATGATAGGCTGTCTGCCTAAGTCACTTGAAGTAGACGGTGTGTCTTATCTTATCAGAAGTGACTTCCGAACAGTACTGCTTATCATTCAGGCGTTCAATGATGCAGAGCTGTCAGATTTTGAAAAAAGTGTAGTTTGTCTTGAATGTCTTTACGAAGAAATACCTGACAATGTGGAGGTAGCTCTTGAAAAGGCCGTATGGTTTATTGACGGTGGCTCTCTTGAAAAAAAGCAAAGTCAGGCTAAAGTTTATGACTGGGAACAGGACGAAAGTATTATTTTTTCAGCAATAAACAAGGTAGCAGGCTTTGAAACCCGAGAAAAAGAATATATGCATTGGTGGACTTTTCTCGGTTATTTTTGTGAAATTGGTGAAGGTGCTTTTTCCTCTGCTGTTTCTATTCGCTCCAAGATTGCAAAGGGAAAGAAATTAGAAAAGTATGAAAAGGACTTTTTAAAAGAAAACAAAGAGCTTATTACTCTTAAAGAAAAGAAAACTCCTGAACAAATTGCTGATGAAGAGTATGACAATAAAATTCTTAAGGAGTTGTTAGGACAATAACTCCTTAATGAGAGGAGGTAAAACAGTATGGCTGACGGGTACTTGAATTTTGATACTAAGGTTGATACCGAGGGCTTTAAAAAGGGTACTAAATCGCTTGAAAAAACTTTTTCAAAGCTCGGTGCAAAGATTGCAGCTGTTTTTTCTGTAACTGCCCTGACTCTGTTCAGTAAAAAGGCTATAGAAACTGCTTCAGATATGCAGGAAGTCCAGAACGTTGTAAACACAGCTTTTGGAGATATGGCGTATAAAATGGAAGAGTTTGCAAACTCTGCAATCGAGCTGTATGGTATCAGCAAACTTACTGCCAAGCGTACGGGCTCAACCTTCGCGTCAATGGGTAACGGTATGGGCCTTACATCTGACGCTGCTACTGATATGGCAGTAGCACTCACTGCACTTTCGGCAGATATGGCGTCATTCTATAACGTATCGCAAGACGTAGCAGCCACTGCGCTCAAATCTGTTTTTACCGGTGAAACCGAAACGCTCAAACAATTCGGTGTTGTTATGACAGAAGCTAACCTTGAAGCTTTTGCTCTGTCGCAAGGAATAACAAAATCTTATCAGGCAATGACTCAGGCTGAAAAAGTACAGCTGAGATACGGCTATGTTATGAAAACCACAGCTCTGGCACAGGGCGATTTCGCAAAGACTTCTGGTGGCTGGGCTAATCAGACAAGAATTCTTTCTGAAAAGTTCAAAGAGTTTTACTCAATAATAGGCAATTCCCTTATGAACATTGTTCTGCCTGCTGTGAAGGCTCTTAACAGCGCTATGACTACTCTTATAAACTACACACAGACTGCTGCTAAGGCAATAGCTGAGTTTATGGGGTGGGAATTAACTTCTGCACAAAACGTTGCTGAAAGCACCAAGCAAACCGTCAGCAACTATGAGGATATGGCAAACGGAGCTGAAGCTACTGCAGAGGCGAACGAAAGAAGTCTTGCAGGCTTTGATAAAATCAACAAGCTGTCTGACAGTGGCGATAGCTCTGCATCAGCAGGTGCAGGTGCTATTACTACAGCTCCTTCAACGGGCAATATGACATCAACGGTTACGATTGATGCAGATACTTCAAAAATAACAAGCAAATTGCAAAAACTCAAAGACTTGTTACAGCCAATAGGCGAAGAAATTGGAACAGGACTCAAGTGGTTTTACGACAATGTTTTGAAACCAGTAGGTAACTGGGTGGGAAACGGACTTGCTCCTGCTTTTATTAACTTCCTTAAAGACGCTATAGACGGACTTTCTGCAGCTTGGAAAACTGCGTCGCCTGTTATTTATGACAAGTTGTGGTTAGGCTTTTTAAAACCTATTGCAAGCTTTACAGCAGGCGCTGCTATAACTGCTCTTGAAATGCTCGGTGGTGCTATCAAGTTCATTGGTGAATCAATCACTGCAGAGGAAGTAAGCCTTCTCACAACAATTTTGACTACCCTTGTGGAAATATTTGTTGCAAGTAAAATCATAGCTGGAATACAGCTTATGGTTGAGAAATTTATCGCTCTTAAAACTCTGCTCTCGACACTCGGAACTACATTGTCAGGTACAGTAACTGCAAGCTTTGGTACGCTTGGTGTAGCTATTGCAACTGCTATTGCTGCTTGGAATATCGGTACATGGCTCTACGAGACATTCGAAGAGGAATTTAACGCTTTCTTGTATCCTATTTTTGATTTGTTCGTAAGTGGTTGGAATATGATTTCGGACTTTTTTACAAAAACTGTTCCGACGTTCTTTAGAAATCTCTGGACAAATATCAAGAATATTTTTAGTACTTGTGTGGCGTGGTGGAAAACACTCTTTACCAATGCGTGGAATGGTATCAGAACAGCTTGGTCGGGAGTAAAAACGTGGTTTTCAAATCTCTGGGCAGGCATTAAAAATGTATTTTCAAATGTCGGTACCTGGTTTAAGAACATTTTCACTAACGCTTGGAATGGTATTAAATCAGCATGGTCATCTGTAAGTACGTTCTTTCAGGGAGTTCTCGTAAAAATAGCGTCACCATTCAGTAATATTGCAAACTGGTTTAAAAACACCTTTACAAAAGCTTGGAACAATGTCAAGGCTGTTTTCTCAGCTGGTGGAAAAATCTTTGACGGTATCAAGGACGGCATTCTAAATGGATTGAAAACTGTTATTAACGCTCTCATCGGAGGCATTAACAAGGTAATAAAGCTACCATTTGACGGAATTAACAAGGCTTTGAAGAAAATCAAAAAAGTAGAAATCTTAGGATTGACACCTTTTGACTGGATAAAAACAATTGATGTTCCACAAATCCCTAAGCTTGCAGGTGGTACAGTTATCCCACCAAATAAGGAATTCCTCGCTATACTTGGTGACCAGACACACGGCACCAACGTCGAAGCTCCTCTGTCAACTATCAAGCAGGCTCTTGCAGAAGTACTTGCAGGTAAAAATCTTGGTGGAAACAGTATACAAACAATAGAAATACCGTTGTATCTCAGCGGAATTGAATTGTTCCGTGAAATTGTAAGACTGAATAAGCAAAATACTATCGTTACGGGCAGAAATGCTCTTGCTTAATGGGAGGGGAATTATGTTCTGGATTAACAATGTAAAAATGCCTACTCCTGATAAGGAAGGCATAAGGATAACTAAAAACAAACTGTGGAGCTCTAAAGCAGGGCGTACAGCAAGTGGCAAGTATGTAGGAGATATTATTGCTATTAAGCTTTCTATTTCCATAAACTACTCAAGACGTTTGTCAGCATCAGAAATCAAGCTGATTGATGAGGCAGTTCATAGCGACGCTTTTATGTCCGTAAAGGTTCTTAAGCCAGGAACGTCAACGGAATACATAACCAAAACCTGTTATGTTGCTGACGTTGAGTATGGTCTTTATCAGGTTAAAAATGGTGTTGCTGATTACGAAGGCGTTTCTCTTAATTTCGTGGAACAGTAAGGAGGAATTATGTATACAAAAACTTCCGAAAGCTTTAACAAAAAGGTACAGGGTTTGTCCCGTACCTTTTCTGCTAAGCTTGATTTTGATAATTTATCAATTACTGATGGTATCAGAAAAATTTCTGTTTCTGGTGGCAGTAATGTAACAGGGGCTCTTGCTATTGGTGTTACTGTTTGTGCCTGCGTTGAAATTGAAATAAGTGGCACGGTTGCTGTAAGCGATAATCAGATGTTTTCTCTTAGCTTTGGCTTGCAGCTCGGCGAGAATGATTTTGAGTTTATCCCATACGGAAAATATATCGTGAATTCTGTTGAAATAACCGAGGAAAAGGATACTAAAATCACAGCTTACGATTTGATGTTTCTTGCAGAGAAAACTTATAATTCAACTCTTGAATATCCTACAACATCATTAAAAATGATTGACGAAATCTGCTCTAAGATAGGAGTTTCAAGAACAGATGAAGATTTAACTGCTATCAGTATTCCAAATGCACCTATTGGTTACACAATGAGAGAAATTCTCGGCTATCTGGCAGGCCTTTACGGAAAATTCGCAGTAATCGACCGAGAAGGCAAACTTCAGATAAAATGGTATGAACAAAACGGCGCCGTTCTTGACTACGACCACATCAAAGAGCCGAAACTTGGAGAAACAAATTATTCCCTTGATTCTATCAGCATTCTCAACGGTGAAACTGTTGTTTTTTCTGTTGGGAGTGGCAATGGTATAAGCTGTGAAAATCCATATATGACATCATCCGTTCTTAATCGTATCTGGTCACAGCTTAAAGGCTTTTCATTTACGCCTGCGCAGGTTGAAGTGCTTATTGCTGACCCTCGGCTTGATGTATGGGATATGATTACCTTACAAGATGCAGAATTTCCTTGTATGGAATTAAGACTTGAATATGACGGTGGAGTATCGGCATCTGTAACAGCTTCTGCTGAATCGACAACGGAGGGGAATGTTGGATACAGGAGTCCTGAAACTATCGAAAAGCAGAGGATAAAACAGGACCTTCTTGACCTTGGAAAGATTGTAGCTGAAAAAGCCACCATTGCTGACCTTGAAGTCACCAACTCCTTTATATCCCGTGTAGAAAGCACAGCCAACGAAGCGCTGGATAGTGTTGATAACCTTGAAAATGATGTAGACAAGCAATTCCAAAACTATTCGACCACAGTTGAAATGAACTCAGCTATTGAGCAAAAGGCTAATTCAATAATGACTACGGTCTCAGAGAC
>JAFTNX010000150.1 GCA_017451665.1 Oscillospiraceae bacterium
CAGTTACCCGAACAAAGCCGGATATGTATGTACTCTCTACCTGCAATAACGGTCTTGAATTCTGAACCGACGAGCTTCAGGACTATTTTGAACAGTTCTGCGACGACCTTAACGGCGACGGTGAGGTTTTTGTGCAGGTTATTACTGCACCGATTACTGAAGATTTTCAGACAAACGAGGCTAATCAGGCAAAAATCCTCACACAGCTTCAGATGGATAAAACCATTATCGTGCTGACCTGCGACGGCTGTTATGACCTTGAAGAAAAACGTGACGAAAACGGACTTTATACTGCTGACAACTACGTTTTTGCAGGGGTTTTTGACGACCTTACAAAGAAGTACCCGGACAATGAAAATGTTGACGAAAAAGGCTATCATTTCTACGGAGAAGCTCTTAAATCTGCCCTTAAATGGGAAGAAATGCCTGACAACATTATCCTTAGTATGAGAAAACCTATCAAATCTCTCGGTGGAGATTTTAAGGATATGGAAAAGAATTATAAAATCGCTAAGGAAGTCCTTGACCAGATAATGGCTGACAATGAGAATAAATAAAAAACGAGCAGGACTAAATATTGGTCCTGCTCATTTTTAATATGGAGATGTTTATTTATGTCTTTTCAAAATATTTTGCCATCTGTTCGTTTTTGGCAGCTTCATATTCATAGGTTTCGCCATCTTTTGGATTCATAATAACGTAGTAATCAACGCTGTCCTTTGAAGCCTCAAAAAGATATGCACCATTATAATATCCAGGTACCTTTTCGTCAATTATTTCGTCATCATCAAATGTAGCTGCTGCTGTCTGTACTGTATCATAATCTACTGCAAGGCTGTCTGTTGCCTTGTCGTATGACATCTGTGGAAGTGTGAAATAAAACCATGCAAAAATAGCAATAAAAACAACAAACGGGAAAATCAAAGCTGTGATTTTCTTTGACTTGATTACGTCGTTTACCATAACAGGAACAAAGCCAAGAGTGAGTGCCACAAGCTTTCCGAGAGGATAAACGCCTGCAAAATACTTCTGATTGATGTAATCATAAACACAATAACCGATAATCGCCATCAAAACTGATAATAAAAACACAACAATTGTTCCGAGAACGGGATTTTTTGCTTTGCTCATAAATACTCCTCCTGACAAAATTTCAAACTATAACAATCGTAAACCACTAACTAATATTGTTATATAGCGTTTAATATATTCTTTAACGTAACTCTATATTAACATATTATATAATAAAATGTCAAGATGTGCAAAAATTTTCACCTTAATGTTTATTTGCTTTAACAAATACATTTTTATTAAAACACACCAAAATTCCCCTGCTATGAACAACACAAAATAGCTTAAAATACACATCAAAAGGATAGTTTTCAAAAATATAATTTATAAAATATTTACATTTATAGTAAAAAACGAAACAAAAAACGGAAGATACAATCTTCCGTTAATTTTTACTGTTTACAAATTCTGTTGAGTCTTTCGGATAAAACAATCATCGTTGCGAGAATAACAATAAGCGTAATCGGAAACAGCGAAATTGTTATTTTTTCTGCCAACAAGCCAAAAATCGGTGGCACAAAGGTTGTTCCCACATAAGCGCTTGCCATCTGTACTCCGATAACTGCCTGTGAAACCTCACTTCCGAAATTTTTTGGTGTGGAATGAATAAGGCAAGGATAAACAGGTGCACAGCCAAGGCCAATAATTGTAAGTCCCACAATAGCCCCCACGCTGTTAAGTGGCAACATTAGAATAACTATTCCCAGAGCCATTATTCCTTCGCCTATTCTAATCATCATTCTGTCGCCGAGCTTGTCGGTGATAAATCCGTTAATAAATCTTCCCACAGTTATTCCAAGATAAAAAACCGAGCCCCATTTTGCAGCCTTTTCAGCAGACATTCCCTTTGCAAAAACAATATAGCTTACTGCCCACAGTCCTGCGGTAGATTCAACTGCACAGTAGCACAAAAAAGTTGTCATAACCTCTTTTACGCCCTTGATTGAAACGGTATTTTTAAGTCCGAGAGGCTTCTGGGTATTCTCTTTTTCGGTTTGTGAATTCTCACCTGCTTTCATCTTCCACAAAGGAAGTGAAACCACAAGCACAGCTGTAAGCACAGCCTGTAGAATAAAAATTGTGAAATACCCCTTTGTCCAGCCTGCTCCTCTCATAAGGAAATAGGACATAATGTAAGGCCCTGCTGTACAGCCCACTCCCCAGAAGCAGTGTAGCCAGCTCATATGTCTGCTTTTGTAGTGAAGTGCCACATAGTTATTGAGAGCAGCGTCAACACTTCCTGCACCAAGTCCGTAAGGTATTCCCCACAGACAAAGGTGAATAAACTCCGTTGACGCAGCAAAACCAAAAAGTGCAACAGCTGTTGTCAGAACGCTTATGGTTGTGACCATACCAGTGCCTAATTTTCTTATCAGTCTTTCGCTGAAAAGTGCCGAAAGAATTGTTCCCCCTGCAATTATCATACTGACAATTCCAGCATAAGAAACAGGCACATCAAGACCTTCGTACATACTCGGCCAGGCAGCACCCAACAGCCCGTCAGGAAGTCCAAGGCTGATAAATGAAATATAAATTACCACAATCAGTAAATGTACCATAAATTACCCCTATGTAAAATCCCTGCTTTTTAAGGCAGGGATTATTTTTATTTAAGTTTCCGGATATCCTTGTTATAATCGGCAATTGTTCTGTCAGATGAGAAGTATCCTGCTTCAGCGATATTAACAAGCATTTTCTTAGCCCATTTCTTTCTGTCAGCGTAGTCCTTGAACGCCTTGTCCTTTGTCTTGACATAAGCCTTAAAGTCAGGGAATGTCATAAACCAGTCCTTGTTGATAAGCTCATTCTTAAGTCTTTCAAGGTGTTCCTTGCTACCCACTTCAAGCATTTTCTTGCTTGTGATAAAGTCAACAGCAGCCCTGAGCTTTTTATTCTTTTTGTAGTAGTCCTTTGCAACATAGCTTGCATCAGCGTATCTCTTTACAACTACATCAGAAAGCTCTCCGAAAATGTAGATGTTCTTATCTCCAACAAGCTGGTGAATTTCCACATTTGCGCCGTCTTCTGTGCCGAGAGTAACAGCACCGTTAAGCATAAACTTCATATTTCCTGTGCCGCTTGCTTCCTTTGATGCAAGAGAAATCTGCTCTGAAATATCGCAGGCAGGAATGAGCTTTTCAGCCTTTGTAACGTTGTAGTTTTCAATCATAACAACCTTGAGGTATGGGCTTACATCAGGGTCATTGTTGATGATTTCCTGCAAACAGAGGATAAGGTGAATAATATCCTGTGCGATAACATAAGCTGGTGCAGCCTTTGCGCCGAAAATACAGGTAATAGGAGTTTCAGGCTTTTTGCCCTCCTTGATTTCGAGGTATTTGTTGATGATATAAAGGGCGTTTAACTGCTGACGCTTGTATTCGTGAAGTCTCTTAATCTGAATGTCAAAAATCGACTTGTCATCAATTTCAACCTTCTGTGTTTCGTAAATATAATTTTTAAGGGCAGTCTTGTTTTCCTGCTTGATGTTGAGAAGCTTTTCAAGTACTTCCTTATCGTCCTTGAATTTTCTCAATTTCACAAGTTCGTCTGCATCCCTCTTGTATCCCTCACCGATAAGTTCAGTAATAAGTTCAGCAAGCTTTGGATTTGAGTGTAAAAGCCATCTTCTGAAAGTAATTCCGTTTGTTTTGTTGTTGAACTTTTCAGGATAGATTTTATAGAAATGATTAAGCTCTGTTTCC
>JAFTNX010000151.1 GCA_017451665.1 Oscillospiraceae bacterium
CCTTAAAAGGGAATACGGTTAAAATCCGTAGCAGTGCCCGCTACTGTGAGAAGGACTACAAAAACAATATGCCACTGATAAATCGGGAAGGCGTTTATGTGGGCTGAATTCAAGCCAGGAGACCTGCCTTTTTTATACCTGGCGGTAAATTTTTTCTATACCGATATGGGAAATATGAAAGGAGTTTTGTTATGAAAAAACACTTTAAAAAGCTCTTGGCAGTAGCTGTTGCTACGGGACTTATGGCAACAATGACCTGCATGAGCGTGTCGGCTGAGGAGGCTGACGGAGTTGTAACGGTGTCCGTTGAAAAATTCTCAATCGGACAAGGGTATGTATCCCAACCAAAAACAGTGCCTTTTTATGAGGGCGACAATGGTATCGACATTGTAAAACGTGCAGTGGGCGAGGAAAATGTAGTTGTGACAGACGGTGGCTGGGGAAGCTATATCAGTGGCTTTGTTGACAACGAAGGGGAAATTGTTCTTCCTGACTGTGTGGCAGAGGTGCTTGACGCTTCAACCTTTACAGGACGTGCTGACGCAGATGTTTTGTCGGAATTTGACTACACAAGCGAAAGCGGATTTATGTTTTTTATAAACTGCGACTCTGCAAGCGTGGGGATTTCCGATTATATGCCTTGTGACGGTGATGTTATCAGCCTGAGATTTTCCGTGTATGGATACGGCGCAGACGTGGGCTGTGACAATTCATCCTGGGGTGGAAGTGAGTCACTTATCGGTGATGTTGACAGATGTGAAGC
Organism: Oscillospiraceae bacterium; assembly: GCA_017451665.1. Lineage (GTDB taxonomy): Bacteria > Bacillota > Clostridia > Oscillospirales > Ruminococcaceae > JAAZZIT01. The sequence goes on from JAFTNX010000151.1 coordinate 764, forward strand.
TACAAAGCTTATCGCTGAAGTAAACGCTGTTGGAAATGTTGATATTTCTGACGAAATAGCTGTAATCTGTGACCTGGACAGCACACAGGAGGAAATCGACTTGGCTTGTAAGAATATTGAAGAAAAACTCAATCCTGCCGAGGAAACCCCTGATGAAGAAATTCCAAAAGAGGATAACGAGGACAAGAAACCTTCCGATACTGGTTTTTCGGTGGGAATGCTTCTGCCAGCTGTGATTGGTGCTTGTGCAATAGTATCAAAGAAAAAAGATAAAATTTAATAAATGGGCGTCGGGTGTAAAATCCTGACGCCTTTATTTGTTAAAATTGCCCTAAAACTATTAAATTTTTGCAAAATGTATAAAACACACTTGAAATCAACTGTCAAATATGTTAAAATAGTAAAAAGTTCTAAAGGAAGGAGAGTTTTTGTGGAAAGCTATTTTGCAAGACAACCAATATTCGATTTGTGGGATAACACAGTAGCTTATGAGCTTCTTTACAGAAAAACTCCTGTGCCTGCACCTTATAGCGAAAATGACGGCGATATGTCAACTGCTGAAGTAATTAACAGTAGCTTTTTTGGTGGTGAGCCGGAATTTATGTTTGACGGAAAAAGAGCTTTTGTAAACTTTACTGAAAACCACCTTCTGAGCAAAACTGCATTGCTTTTGCCAAAGGATACACTGGTTATTGAAATCTTAGAAACTGTTGAGGCTACCGACGAGATTTTACAGGCTTGTCGTGACTTGAAGGAGCAGGAATATACAATTGCCCTTGACGATTATGAGCTTAACGACGGCACAGAACCGTTTCTTGAGATTGCCGATATAGTCAAGATAGACTTTTTGAATTCTTCAAAAGAGGTTATTGAAAAAACAGCCAAGATTTGCCGTGAGAAAAAGATTAAAATTCTCGCTGAAAAACTTGAAACCAAGGAAATGGTTGAATACGCTAAATCTCTGGGTGCTGTGTATTTTCAGGGATTTTACTACGAAAGACCACTTATCGTGACAGCACAGGGCTGTACCCCTATGGCACAGACTTTTTTCAGACTTATGGGTATTATTCACGATGATAAGGTGGATTTTAAGGAGATTTCTGAAATTATCGAGCAGGACGCTGCTATGACTTTAAAGCTTTTAAGACTTGTAAACGCTTTGAGAATGGACAACGCTGAACAGATTTCTTCTGTTATGCAGGCTGTTCAGCTTATAGGACTTCGAAGGACAAGAGAATGGGTTCACCTTATGGGACTTCAGAGAATTAAGACTGACGCCCCTGATGAAACTATTACAAGAGCATTCTTCAGAGCAAAATTCTGCGAAAGCCTTGCTATGCGTATAATCAGACGTAAAAAAGAGTCCAAGGAATATTATCTGATGGGACTTATGTCTGCGATTATCGACCTTAAGAGTAAGGACAGCAACGCTATTATGAATAAGCTGAGCATTTCCGATAACATCAAGGCTGCCCTTTCGGGAGAAAATCAGGGAATGTTCTACGACGTGCTTAACGTGGTTGTTTCTTATGAAAAGGCAGAGTGGGAGGTTGTTGACCACTTTAATGCTACATATGGAACAGACGAAAATGTTCTTGCCAACGATTATGTTGAATGTATCAAGGCAACTGAAGAACTTATGAAAATGGTTTAAAAATTACTCACTGCATAAAAAATGCAGTGAGTTTTTTGTTTTGATTAAAGATTGAGTACCCAGCCTGTTACTATAAAATCGGCAGTGATTTTCGGGTATTTCTTTATGTTTTTTGAGAGAATTTCATTGATTGTGAGGTTGTATTTTTTTGAAATGACTGTGAGATTTTCACCGGATTTTACGGTGTGGGTTTTTGGGGTGGTGTTTTTGTTGTAGACCGATTGTGATATTGCCGCAGGTCCAATCCAGCCCTTGTGTAAAGTGAGATAATGCCAGCCGTTTTTCTTTTGTGAAGCCTGTAATGTGACATTCCCTGAAATGATTTTTACAGGCGAAGATGTTACGTCAGCACGCTTTCTCACATACCAGCTGCCCTGACGGATTTTAACGGTGTAGAGGGATTTTTTGTCGGTGGTAGCTGTAACTGTCGGGGCAGGGGATTTTTCGTTAAAAAACAGCTTTTCGTCATAACAGAAATTCTCGTCAATAAACTGCGAAGTCGCTCCGTAGGATTTTCCGTCACCCTTTGAGGAATGCTGCCATAAAACGGTTTTGTCCTTGAGGGATTTTAAGATTATTCCGTATTTTGTGTCGGGAAACTCATCAATCTGTGCGTTGTTGTAATAGTAGGCTACCCACAGAGGGCAGGCGATTTCATCAGCGTCAAATCGGTCGTTAAACCACGATACAGATGAATAGACAAGAGGGTTGTAGCCTGCCTTTTTAATCTCATTTACTGCAAGATTTACAAGTGCTGTAAGCTCGCTTTTTGAAAATTCAAGCTGTGCACCCTTTTCAAGCTCAATGTCAACTGCAACAGGGGCAGTTATTTTTTTGCCCGAAAGATAAGAAAGAGCCTTTTTTGTCTGTGAAACTGCATTTTTCTTTGCTGTTTCAAAATCGGGCGAAACTGAATTATAATGCCACGTTGCAAAGAAATATGCCCCCACAGAAAGTCCCGCCTTTGTGGCGTTTTCATAAAAGTCGTCAAATTTCACATCACGACTTTCACCATATGACGCCCTCATCATAACTGCCTTAACGCCTTTCTGAGCAGTCTTTTTAAAGTCCATTTCTCCCTGATGCTTTGAAATATCAATTACCTTTGTCATAAAATCCTCCTTAGTTTTCCTCTGATTTTTCCTTGAGAATGTCGATTGCTTTTTTTATCACCTGAGGTACAGGCACACCCATAAGTCCTGCGTTTTCAATTATAGAAATAAGCTCGTTTGCTATGTATGCAAAAATCACTGCCGACCTTGCAAAGTTCATTCCTAAAAGCAGGTCAAGTCGGTGTGCAATAAGTACAAAAGTCAGCGCAATACACTTTTTGCCGATACCCTTGAAGCCTGTTTTTGAGCTTAAAGCACCGTTTCGGGTTTTGTTGCTGTTTTTAAAAATCCCAGCTACCATAAGTCCCGACAAAAAGTCGATTGCCATAAGCAGAATGAGGGTTTTTAAGTCACGTGTAAATCCACCCATAAGTCTTGCAAAAATTCCTCCTGCAAAGCCGAATAATGCCAAGAATTTACTTTTTATAAAAATCCCCCCTTATGCAATCCATACCTTATACACCTTTGAACATCTTCCGTCAGAAAGACCTGCACCGTCACCGATAATTGGAGCGTGCATTCCGTTGACGTCTGAAATGTCAATACAAACAAGCCCTGCGTATTCCTCTGTATCTCCTGCAAGCCCCGTAATTCCTGCGACGGTTGCTTCGGTGAAAGTTCTTCCTGATGAAGCTGTGTGGTCAGCATTGGATGTGTATCCGCATTTTGCACCATCAATGCTACCTGTGTAGGTTACATCCACTGGGAAAACAGGCGATGAAACGATAAAATAAAGTCTTGTATAAGGCGTGAAATCAATTAGATTATATGGCTGCGTTGAACAGACACGCTTGATAGATGCAGTGTTGTATCCGTTAAGGCAGATTTCGTTGTCTGTGTGTGCACATATTGTAGATGAAAATGAGTCATAGGAATTAAGTGCCCAGCCACCTGTAATTTCTTCGCACTGATTGCCGTGGTCATAAAGAACAAGTCCTTTTTCAGGTGGGATAATCTGATACTTGTATTTGTTTGTAATTCCGTTTGTTACAGCTTTGACTACATCGGGAGAGTGTGAGTTGTTGTAAATTGCGATTGTTTCTATTGTTGCAGCAATGTTGTTTGTTGTGTTGGCGTTAAAGAGGAGAAGTGATGCTTCCTGGACATTTTCGTGAAATGCTATAAGTTCTCCGTCTATGTAAAAATTCAGGCGGCCATTATTGATAACAAATCCGTATGTGTGGTAAATGTGTGGGTTAATATCAAGTACAATGCTTTCGGTAGGTGTGGCAGTTCCTATAAGTTTGATTAAAGTAAGTTTTCCTCTTTCATAGAAAAATTCATAGCCGTAATTATCATCTGAAGTGAACATCATTGCCGTAGTTGTACCTCGTCCTGCGTAACTTATTCGATAGCGAATGTATGTGCTGACAGCGTTCTGGGGAGTAAAGACACTTCGGCTTCGTATAATTCGTACGCCGGCATTTGACGGGCTGTCGGCAGAGGTCAGGTGGGAATAGTAGATAGGTTTGCTGGTACCGGTAATGTAGTCGGTCCAAAAACCATCAGTATTCACCGAAATATCGCTTCCGTCAGTTTTGTAATACTGTGACGCAGTATAGAAATTAACAAGATTTTCTGGCTGTAAAATTCCGCTGAGAACGTCATTCAGGGGCCACAGCTTTGTTTCGCCCTGATAAAGTGCGTTTACCTGAGTTGTACCCTTTTTAACGTCTGAAATCTGTGTAGTGTTCATAAAAAATCCTTTCTGTTTTTAGGTATTGTGAGTGGAATAGAAAAAAGAGCCTTCATATATAGCCGGAAAACAGCAAAAAGTTGCACACCAACGTGCAACTTTTTTTAAAAAAGATTTCAGGTTTGTAGACTTGAACAATTTTAAGCGATAATA
>JAFTNX010000152.1 GCA_017451665.1 Oscillospiraceae bacterium
AGGAAAATATAAGATTTACGCTATTTTAACACCTGTTATGATGATGGGTGAGGTGGCTATGGAAATCTTTATTCCGTCTATTATGGCACTTATTATAGATAAGGGAATAAAAGGTGGCGAAGGCGTCGGATATATAGCAAAAATGGGACTTCTTATGGCTGTTATGTCTGTGGTATCTCTGATTTTCGGCTCACTTGGTGCTTATTTCGGCTCAAAGGCAAGTATGGGCTTTGCCAAGAATTTAAGAGGCAGACTTTTTGCAAAAATTCAGGACTTTTCATTTGCAAACGTGGATAAATTTTCAACAGCGTCACTTGTTACACGTCTTACAAATGACGTAACAAATACACAGATGGCGTTTATGATGCTTATAAGAATGGCTTTCAGGTCACCTGTTATGCTGGTGGGAGCTGTCATTATGGCAGTAAGAGTAAAGCCTGACCTGTCAACAATATTCCTTGTGTCTGTGCCGATTCTGGCACTTGCACTTGTGCTTATTATGACAAAGGCACACCCGAGATTTCGTTCAATGCTTGACAAGTACGACAGAATGAACGCTGATGTTCAGGAAAACCTTATCGGTATCCGTGCAGTAAAGGCGTTTGTAAGAGAAGACTACGAAAAGGAAGAATTCAGAAAGAGTGCTGAAGGGGTAAGAAAGGCTCAGGTTTTTGCTGAAAAGCTGATTATTTTAAACGGCCCGATTATGCAGCTTACAATGTACGGAACTATTCTTGCTATTTTGTGGCTTGGCGGTAATATGGTTATCAACGGAAGCTTTGAAATAGGCGAGCTTTCTGCATTTATCACCTACGCAACACAGATTCTTTCATCACTTATGATGGTTTCAATGCTCCTTATGATGTTTGTAATTTCAAGAGCGTCAATCGGAAGAATTGTTGAGGTGCTTGACGAAGAAATCGACATCAGGGACGACGAAGCAGGTGATTATGAAGTTGCTGACGGAACAGTTGAATTCAAGAATGTTACATTCGGATATAATAAAACTGCCGAAGAACCTGTGCTTAAAAATGTGAATTTAAAGATAAATTCAGGCGAAACTATCGGTATTATCGGTGGTACAGGTTCAGCTAAAACTACACTTGTATCTATGATTTCAAGACTTTATGACGTTGACGAGGGCGAAGTTCTGGTTGGTGGCAGAAATGTCAAGGACTATAAGCTTGATAAGCTTCGTGATAAGGTGGCAGTAGTTTTACAGAAAAACGTGCTTTTCTCAGGCTCAATCAAGGATAACTTAAAGTGGGGTAATCCTGACGCTACCGACGAAGAAATTATTGACGCTTGTAAATCTGCTCAGGCACACGACTTTGTTATGAGCTTCCCTGAACAGTATGAAACCGATTTGGGACAGGGTGGCGTTAATGTTTCAGGTGGACAGAAACAGCGTCTTTGTATCGCAAGAGCACTTCTCAAAAAGCCAAAGGTTGTTATTCTTGACGACTCTACAAGTGCAGTTGACACAGCTACTGACGCAGCTATCAGAAAGGCATTCAGAGAAAAGCTTGACGATACAACAACTATCATTATCGCACAGAGAATTACATCAGTTATGGACAGCGACAGGATTGTTGTTCTTGACGACGGAAAAATTGACGGCGTAGGTACTCACGAAGAGCTTATGAAAAATAACGAAATCTATCGTGAAGTTTACTATTCACAGCAGAAAGGAAGTGAGCTCTGATGGCAGAAGAAAAAGTAAGACCAATGCCTAAGGGCGGCCCTGGAAACCGTGGTGGTGGAAAACCTGCAGAAAAACCGGTAAATATGGGCAAAACCATCGTGAGAATTTTAAGCTATATGAAAAGCTATCGTATTCATCTTGTGCTGGTTGTTTTCTTTATCATTATTTCAGCCCTTGCAGGGGTTATCGGTACTGCATTTTTAAAGAAGATTACCGACGATTTCCTTGAGCCTATGGTTAAGAATAAAAACCGTGCGCTTATGGGCGAATTCAAGGATACTCTTGTATTTTTGGGCATAGTTTATGTGTGTGGTGCTTTGTGCACATACCTGTATCAGCGAATTATGATGAAGGTTTCCACAAGCACACTCTGTAAAATCAGAGTTGAGCTTTTTGAAAAGATGGAATCTCTTCCAATCAGATTTTTTGATACACACACTCACGGCGAAATTATGAGCCGTTATACAAACGACGTTGACGCTTTGAGAGAAATGCTTTCAAATGCTTTTGCGAACTTTATTTCACAGGGAATTACAATCGTTTCAATCTTTATAATGATGTGTGTTTACAGCTGGCAGCTTACACTTATCGTTGTGGCTATGCTTTTTGTAATTTTAAGAGTTACAGGATTTATAGCAGGCAAGAGTGGTGGATTTTTCATCAAACAGCAGAAGGCTATCGGTGAAATCAACGGATACATTGAAGAAATGATTGAAGGCACAAGAGTTGTCAAGGTGTTCTGTCACGAGGACGAGGCAAACGAGGAATTTACAGTTTTGAATGAAAATCTCTGCCACGTTGCTACAAATGCAAATACTTTTGCTAATATCTTAGGTCCTGTTTCAAACAACTTAAACTACATTCTCTATGCAATTATCGCAATTGCAGGTGGACTTTTAGCAAACAACGGCAC
>JAFTNX010000153.1 GCA_017451665.1 Oscillospiraceae bacterium
GAAGTATTGTACGGACCTATTGAGGAAAACCCTTTTGAAAAAGGGTTATTCCTCAAACTCCTTTCCTAAAACTTTAGTATTTAATTTGAGCCTGATAGGATTTAACCTATCAGGCTCAAATTAGTATTAAAGTCTTTGGAATAGGGGATATATCTATCTTCGATAGCTATGGGGGACAACCTTTCTTCAGAAAGGTTTCGCCCCGAAAAATTCATATAATATACTTCTGTATAACTATTCGCCTGATTCCCACAGGCTTTTTATGTAAAAATATTAGCAAAGTATAAAGTTTTTGGCAAATTGTGAAAATTGCTTGCAAAATCCCAACAAATGTGGTATTATTTGTGCAATATGAGGTTTATTTTCACCTTTAAAGGAGTAAAATTATGAAACGATTTTTAGCTTTTCTGTGTGCATTTGTAGTGTGCACAGCTACATTTACAGCTTGTGGTAGTAAGGATACTGATAAAAAGGAAACCACCACAACCACAACAGCTGTTACCACAACAAAAACAGACGACGAAAACAAAAAGCCTGACGACAACAAGGAAGAAGAAAAGCCACAGATTCCTGAGGTTGTTTATCCACCTGTTGACCAGGATTTGTCGGGTGATGCGTCAATTTTGCTTTCTTGTGAAAGTGGAATTTACAGCGAGGAATTTACAATCACCCTTTCTGCTGTGAACGAGGGCGAGGAGATTTACTATACCACCGACGGAAGTAACCCTACCACCAGCGAAACAGCTATTAAATACGAGGGTGGGGAAATTACCATTACCGACCGTAAAAACGACGAAAACGTGGTGAGTGCTGTTGACACAACACTTATTTCAGGAAACTTCAACAAGCTTGTTGTGGGCGACGGTGGGTATGTTTGTAACATCAAAGAGCCAAAAAATGAGGACGTTGACAAGTGTACTGTTGTGAGAGCTGTTGCTAAAAATGCAGAGGGTAGCTATGGTGCAGAGGGGTATGCTACATATTTTATCGGTACAATGGAAGAGCATATTGAAGGCCTGAAAGAAAGCTGTGAGGCAGCAGGCCACGACCTTGCTGTAATTTCTATGAGCGTTAATTTTGACGACTTCTTTGGAAGTGAGCGTGGAATTTACGTTAAGGGAGATATTTTTGACAAGGCATTCCAGAAGGGCGTTAAGGAAGAGGGACTTTCTGCATTTTATGACGCTGAAAAAGCACGTTCACTTGACGCAAACTACAAGCAGAAAGGTAGTGCCTGGGAAAGAGAAGCAAGAATTTCATTCCTTGAAGTGGGTACTGACGGGGTTACTGAGGTTTTAAATCAGACCTGTGGCGTCAGAGTTCAGGGTAACTATTCTCGTTCTGACATTCAGAAGGGACTCAGAATTTACGCAAGAGATAAGTACGGCGCTAAAAACTTCAAGTACGCTGTTTTTGGGGAAGATTATCTTAACGACAGTGGCGAGGTTATGGATAAATTCAAGACGCTTGTATTAAGAGCAGGCGGAAACTGTGCTTTTACTGCAAAATTCAACGATACTTTCTGGCAGTCGCTTGTAACTGAAACTGCCTGTGAAACTAAAAATTCAAGACCTTGCGTTTTGTATCTTAACGGGGAATACTGGGGACTTTACGTTCTGGAAGAGGATTACAGCAACGACTTTTTTGAAGATAAGCACAACGTAAATAAGGATGATGTTGTAGTTTATAAGGGCGACGCAGAAGCACTTGCTTTGGGATATAAGCTTGACGAAGGAGATTTGCCTGAGGGTGAAACTGACGAAACCTATTACTTCCACGAGCTTTTAGAATTTTTTGAAAACCATTCCGACCTTGAGAGCGACGAGGATTTCAATAAATTTGCAGAAATTGTTGATACCGAATCGGTAAAGGACTATTTCCTTATTCAGTGCTTTATAAATAATAAATGGGACTGGCCGGGTAAAAACTGGTCAATGTGGAAAACCACAACTGAAAATGCCGACAACCCATACAATGACGGACGCTGGAGATTTATGTTTTACGATATGGAATTCGGTGGCGTAATGGGTGGTGGCGAAGCAGGTGACAACACCATTAAAAATGCAAACTACAAGGACAAGGGACTTCTTGATATGGATACAAATAACCCTGCTGTTTTGTGCTTTGCATACGCTATGACAAACGAAACCTTCAGAAATGAATTCAAGGCTGAGCTTGAGGCACTTCCTGACGGAATTATGGAAAAGGAAAATGCCCTTGCTAAGTTGCAGGAATTTGAGGACGTCTATTCACCACTTTACGACCAGTTCTTTGACAGATATGAGGGAACAGGTTCTGCTGATGACGCTGTAAACGGTGGATACGCAACAGTAAGATGTATAAGAGATTTCCTTCAGAAGAGAGAAAACAACATTTCAAGAATGGTAAAATACGTTGAAAAAATACTTGAATAGGTGATTTTATGAAGAATTATTTTAAGAGACTTATTGCAACAGCCTGTGCTTTGGTATGCGTTATGTCAGCTATGACGGGTTGTAGCGATAGTGACGCTAAATCCACCACAACTACAACCTCACAGACAACTGTTCAGACAGACAAGGCAGGAGAAGTTATTGAGGAGGTAAAGCCACAGGAGGTTACGGAATTTTGCTTTAACAGAACAAGTGGATTTTATGATGACGAATTTACACTTATGATGTATCACCCGAATAAGGATGCAAAAATCTATTACACCACCGACGGAAGTACCCCTGACGAAAGCGATACTCTCTATGACGGAAAGGGCATTGAGCTTAAAAACCGTACCAAGGAGAAAAACGACCTGAGTGCTGAAAAAGGTATCAGTGCAGGTGGGGACTATTACGTTCCGGGAAAGGTTACTAAGGCTAATGTAATAAGAGCTGTGGCTGTTTTGCCTGACGGTACAGTAAGTAATATTCTTAACGGAACATTTTTTGTAGGCGTTGACAGAGAAAAGGAATACGGCGATGTGCCTGTTATTTCACTTCTCACCGACAAGGAAAACCTTTTTGACTATGAAACAGGAATTTATGTTTTAGGAAAAACCCACGACGAATGGCTTAAGGAAAGCAGTTCAAACAAGTGGCTTGACGCTTGGCAACACAAGGGAAACTATTCAAACAGAGGCAGAGAGTGGGAAAGACCTGTAAACGTTGAGTATATCACCTCTGACGGAAGCGAGGGCTTTATTCAGGATATGGGCGTGAGAATTATGGGTGGTGCGTCACGAAACAACACCCAGAAAAGCTTAAGACTTGTTGCCCGTGAGGACTACGGAAAGAAAAATGTAAAATACCCGGTTATCCCTGACAATATGATGTCAGACGGAAGCGGAGAGGTAGCAAAATACAAGAGCTTTGTTTTGAGAGTAGGTGGAAACGACGCTGATTTTGCTAAAATCCGTGACCCGATTTTACAGAATTTAGTTTCCGACAGAAGCTTTGAAACAATGCAGTATACACCTGTTGTAGCGTTTATTGACGGCGAATACTGGGGAATGTATACTCTTGTTGAGGACTATAACGACAATTACGTTCAGAATAACTACGAGGGAATTGACAACGAAAATGTAGTTGTTATCAAAAACGGAAGCGTTGAGGACGGACTTGACGAGGACAAACAGCTTTTTGATGATATGTATGCACATATTACTTCAAAGGATATGAGCAACGAGGAAAATTACAAACAGGCTTGCGAAATGCTTGATATGCAGAGCTTTGCTGACTACTGCGCATTTAATCTCTATATCTATAACGAGGACAGCTTTTTCAAGTGCAACAACTGGAGTATGTGGCGAGTAAGGGATATTGATGAGAATACACCATTTGCTGATGGAAAATGGCGTCTTATGGCATTTGACACCGACTATTCAACAGGCATCTATGCTGACGGTGGAAACGCTTGGCAGAATAACATCACCGACGCTCTCAAGAGAGGCGAAAACGGCGACTTCCCGGCAGATATGTTTACATCACTTCTTAAAAACGAGCAGTTCAAAAAGATGTTTATAAATGCGTCATGTGATATGATGAATGTAAACTTTGATTACGATAACGTAAAGAGTGCTGTTGATGAAATCAGACCTATTTATGAAAAGCTTGTGCCTGATACATTCAGAAGATTCGGCCCACAGTGGGTTGCTGACCAGTGGAGTGTTGAAGAATATTACAGTGGAAAAATCGACCAGTTCTTAACCTTTATGTCCAGCAGACAGACCAGCTATCTTGCTATTTTGTCAGACAGCTTTGACCTTGGTAATTTCAGCGAGGTTAAGATTTCAACCGATACACCTGACGCAGGTAGTGTTATTTTAAATGACGTGACTGCAATTGACCTTGAAAAAGAATTCAAGGGAACGTATATTGACCAGTACGGAATTAAAATCAAGGCTGTTTCAAATGACGGAAAAACCTTTGTAAGATGGGAATGCGAGGGCTGTGAAATCAGCGACGTAAATTCACCTGAGGCAGAGGTTACCCTTAGTGGGGACTGCACAATCAAGGCGGTATTCTCATAATGGAAAAGGTAAGGCGACATTTTATCTTTTACGGGGAAGTTCAGGGGGTAGGCTTTAGGAAAAGAGCCTTTTATGGCGCTAAGGAAAACAACGTTTCAGGGTGGGTTAAAAACCTTTCTGATGGTAGCGTTGAAATGGAGGCTGAAGGCTACCCTGAGGACATTGACAAGGCAATTCTTTTTGTAGAAAAAGGTGTTTTTGTTCGCATAGAAAACCTGAGAGTAAAAGATATTCCTCTTAAAAACAGCAAAGGCTTTGACATCAGATAAAAACTAAAAAGTCACCGTTGTGTTAAACTTCGGTGACTTATTTTTGCGTTTCCTTGACATAAAATGCGTTATGTGCTAAAATGTAACTTATATATTGGATAAGTATGTGTTTTTGTGGCACAGGAGGATTTTTGATGTCAAAAGAAA
>JAFTNX010000154.1 GCA_017451665.1 Oscillospiraceae bacterium
AAAGGAGTTTGAGGAATAACCCTTTTTCAAAAGGGTTTTCCTCAATAATACGTGTAATACTTCTTTACGGTTACTACCCTCACGGATGTCTTTAATCTCATATAATTACGCCCATGCGTCTTGTGCTGTCGGGATACGAATGTCAGAAAGGCACTGAATGTCATTCAAAAACCACTGCCCCGTTGAAGGCTTTTTTCTGAGCTTTATTGGACGTGGATTGTCCGAGCCACTGCTTGTAACATAAAGTGTAGCCCAGTTTTCTTCGTCAAAGGAATATGGATTTTCGCTGACTTTGATTACATAAGGTGTAGCTGGCTTGTATCCGTTATCAGGTGTTGCACCTTCAAAGAAAGAAAATGTCTTGTAGAATTTCCCGTTAAGACGCTCTTTGATAAATTCCTTTTCAGGGGTGCTTACTTCAGCAGGACCTTTAAGGAAGTTGAGCATTTCAATACAAGCGTCAGGATTTTTTTCATAAGCACAAAGTGCTGCAATTGTAAGTGCTGTTGTCTTGAATGCAGAATCAAGAGAAGCCTCAGGCAACGCCTTTAATTCTGCCAAGCTGTTTGGAAGTGCTGAAAAAGTAAAGCTTTCCGTATAGTTTTTACCCTTTCCCACAGCAGGAGTATCCTTCTTTTCTGTGCTTTTCGGTTTTGAAGCCTCCTTTTTGATAGCGTCACCAACCGATTTGATAAGTGAATCAAAAAAACCCATTCTAATTACTCCTTTAAAAATTAACTTTATGGTTATTGTAACATACTTTTTATGATTTTACAAGATTTTTACAGATTTTTCAGCTTAGAAAAAACCAACAAAAAAAGTCGCTTGAATTAAAACTATTCTTCGCCCTCCGTATAGTCAAAGGCGTCAGGCTCTTTATCAGCTGTCGCCTTGCAGAATTGTGTTTCGTACAACTGTGAATATACACCACCCAGTGTAATCAGTTGGTTGTGAGTGCCTCGTTCAGCTATTACTCCGTCATTAATTACTAATATTTCATCAGCGGCAAGAATTGTTGAAAGTCTGTGTGCAATAAGAATACTAGTGCGTGACGCAATCAGTGGTTCGATGGCGTCCTGTATTTTTTGTTCTGAAATAGAGTCAAGTGCAGATGTGGCTTCGTCAAAAATCATCAGAGCAGGGTCTTTGAGCAGTACTCTCGCAATGGAAATACGCTGTTTTTCCCCACCCGACAGCTTGAGCCCACGATTACCTACCACTGTGTCAAGCCCTGTGTCCTGTTTTTCAATAAAATCATAGATGTTGGCTTTTTTACAAGCGTTGATAAGTTCTTCTTCGGTAGCGTCAGGCTTTGCATATAAAAGATTCTCACGTATCGTGCCGTTGAAAAGATAGGTTTCCTGACTGACTATACCGATATTTTCACGAAGATACTCAAGGTCAAGTTTGCGAACATCAATATTATCAAAGGTTACTGTTCCCGATGTGGTATCCCAGAGTCTTGGTATCAGGTTTACCAGCGTGCTCTTGCCCGAGCCTGAAGGCCCTACCACTGCAATGCATTTTCCGTGTTCCAATGTGAAGTTTATATCTTTAAGTATCTGACGGTCTTTTTCGTAATAAAAACCTACATTTTTGAATTCCACTTCGCCATTTGCACGCCCGGCAGGACGTATAGCATCAGGTGCAGACTCGATTTCAACAGGCATATCGTAATATTCAAAAATACGTGTAAACATTGCCATTGAACGTATCCAATCCACCTGAATGTTGAGCAACTGATTTACAGGACCGTACATTTTTCCAAGCAATGCCACCAGCACAGTAATATCACCAACCGTCAGACTGCTGTCAAACTGCATCATCAGAATACCACCTGCAAGATACAAAAGCATTGGCCCGATACTTGAAAAGGTATTGAGAGCCACTCTGAACCAGCGTCCTGCCATACCCTCACGGATATTCAACTTTACCATACGACCATTTGCTTCTTTATATTTGTTATATTCAACCTGTTCCATTCCAAAAAGCTTAACCAGAAGTTGGCCACTTACAGACATTGTTTCATTTAAAATGCCGTTTATTTCGTCACTGCAAGCCTGCGATTCAGCAGTAATAGACCACCTTGTCTTACCTGCGCTACGTGTAGGAATGATAAAAAGAGGAATAACTGCAATTCCCACCAGAGCAAGTACCCAGCTTTGCTGAAACATAACAATCAGTGCTACAATCAGCGTAATGGAATTTGAAAGAATACTTGTCAGCGTGTTTGTAATAATCTGCTGAACACCTGAAATATCGCTTGTCATTCGGGTTATGATATCGCCCTGATTATTTGAAGTAAAAAAACGCTGTGACATTTTTTGAAGATGCTTATACATTTTATTCCGCATATCGTATGTAATATGTTGAGCAATCCAGGTGTTCATATAACTCTCAAGAACGCCTATGAGATTTGCGCCAAGTGTCACAACTAACGAAAGTACAATAAATGTAACAAGCTTTTTCATACTTCTGCCGATAAGTCCCTCGTCAATGATTTTACCAGTCAGTACCGAAGGCATCAGACTTAAAAAAGACGAAACAACAATGGCAATCAGTACCACAAGCAACTGTTTCCAATAAGGTCTGAGATAAGAAAAGATACGTTTCAGCAGTTCCTTTGTGACCTTAGGACGGTTCTTCTTTTCTTCTTCTGTTAAAAAGCTCTGTCTTCTTGGTCCTCCCATTGGTGGCATACTAATCACTCCGTTTCGTAATACTGTGTATACTGCTACTTCTGATTATATCATACAAAAGTGCATATTACAATATGATGAATTGATTAATATAAAAATATGCCACATTTTTTTCAAAACCCCATATTTTGCAATAAAAAACAGGAGTCAGCACTTTACAGTCCGATGAAACTGTAAGCCGGCTCCTGTTCAATTAGTTCATATCAGCAGTTTACTTTGCTACGACGTGTTTTTATTGCAAGCATCAATGCTACAATAATAATCGCTATAACTGCCATTGTGTAACCTGTGCTGGCACCTGTCTGAGCATTGTCGTCAGATGGCTTTTCCTATACATGCTTATCCTCGATTGGCTCATCAGTTGGCTCGTCTGTTGGGTCATCAGTTGGCTCGTCTGTTGGCTCGTCTGTCGGGTCATCTGT
>JAFTNX010000013.1 GCA_017451665.1 Oscillospiraceae bacterium
TCAAAAAATGCAAAATAGTGTATAATAGATGCATATTGAAAATTTTCAAAAAAGGAGAATTGAAATGAATTTTGATTTGACATTTTTAACAGAAGTTCTCGAAATGAACACTGAAAATGTTGCTGCTGTTGTTATCACAGGACTTGTAGTAGTATTTAGTGGACTTGTACTCCTCATTGCTTTCGTATCATTTCTTGGCCTTTTCTTTAAGAATAAAGACAAGCCTAAGGCTAATGGTAACGTACCTGTGAAAACTGAAAAAAAGAATAATAACGTAGGTCCTGCGCTTATTGTAGAAGAGGGCATTGGTGACGAAATTGTTGCTGTTATTGCTGCTGCTATTGCTGCTATGGGTGCTAAGACAGGTAAGAAACTTGCAATCAGAAGCGTTAAGAATGCAACAAATTCAAATTATAACGCTTGGGCTTCTGCAGGACGTCAGGATAATACAAAACCATTTTAGTTTCTGCAAAAACTCATGACACGAAAGGACATTAAATTCTATGATAGAGAAATTTATTGATACTCTTGTGAATATCACTCAGGAATCAGGTCTGTACGAAATCTGTACAAACTTTATGGGCGGTGGTTACAAGAACGTAATTATGATACTTATTTCATTCTTATTTATGTATCTTGCTATCGGCAAGGGATTTGAACCACTTCTTCTTTTGCCAATTTCATTTGGTATGTTGCTTACAAACCTTCCGTTCACAGAAATGTATCACCCTGAACTTTTTGCAGGGGAAATCCATTTTGGTGAAGTGTTACACAGCGGAGGCTTGTTAGACCTGCTGTATCTGGGCGTTAAGCTACAGATTTATCCACCACTTATCTTCCTTGGAATTGGTGCAATGACAGACTTTGCTCCACTTATCGCTAACCCTAAGAGCTTCCTTCTTGGTGCTGCTG
Source organism: Oscillospiraceae bacterium (assembly GCA_017451665.1). Classification (GTDB taxonomy): domain Bacteria; phylum Bacillota; class Clostridia; order Oscillospirales; family Ruminococcaceae; genus JAAZZIT01. Next base: position 913 of record JAFTNX010000013.1, read on the forward strand.
CACAGGCAGGTATCTTTGTAACATTTATCGGTGCTGCACTTCTTGGATTTACAGCTGCTGAAGCTGGTTCAATCGCTATTATCGGTGGTGCTGACGGCCCTACTGCTATTTTCGTATCTTCAAAGCTTCTTGCAAATGGCAAATACGACATCGACGTAGGTACAATTGCTCTTGCAGCTTATACTTACATGGCACTTGTTCCACTTATTCAGCCACCTATTATGAAGGCTCTTACAACAAAGAAGGAAAGAGCTGTTAAAATGGGTCAGCTCAGAACAGTTTCAAAGACAGAAAAGATTATTTTCCCAATCGCTGTAACAACTATTATCGCACTTCTCGTTCCTTCTGCTGCTCCACTGGTTGGTATGCTTATGCTTGGTAACCTCATGAAGGAAAGTGGTTGCTGTGACAGACTTGTAAAAACTGCACAGAATGAACTTATGAATATCATTACAATCTTCCTCGGCATTTCTGTTGGTGCTACAACAACTGCTGACAAGATTATCAACGTTAAGTTTGGTGGAGTTATTCTCCTTGGTGTTGCTGCATTCGCTCTTGGTACTGCTTGTGGCGTTCTCTTCGGAAAGCTTATGTATATCGTTACTGGTGGTAAGATTAACCCACTTATCGGTTCTGCAGGCGTATCAGCTGTTCCTATGGCTGCCCGTGTATCTCAGAAGGTTGGTCAGGAAACTGACAAGACAAACTACCTCCTTATGCACGCTATGGGACCAAATGTTGCAGGTGTAATCGGTTCTGCTGTTGCAGCAGGTGTACTTCTTAACATTATACCTCATTAATGCTTGACTAAAATTAAAAATAAAGTTATAATTAAGCTATCCTTTTGGGTAGCTTAATTTTTTTGAGGTGTTATTATGAGCAGTAAATTTTTTGCAATTCTTTCCAGAATGAAATATATAAACCGTTGGGGACTTATGAGAAATACAATCGTTGAGAATATCAGCGAACACAGCCTTGAAACAGCTTTTATTGCACATCTTCTTGCAGTTTTGAGAAATAAGCGTTTTGGTGGTAATGTAAACGCTGAACGCTGTGCTTTGCTTGCTATGTATCACGATACTACGGAAATTCTCACCGGGGATTTACCTACACCTGTAAAGTACTTTAATCCTGACATTAAAAAGGCTTACGATGCAGTAGAACAGACTGCTGTTGATAAGATGATTTCTTATCTTCCTGACGATATAAAAAGCGAGTATGTTCCGCTTTTTGAAAAGCAGGAAAGCGACGAGGAACTGTGGGTTCTAGTGAAGGTAGCTGACAAGATTTCTGCACTTATCAAGTGTATTGAAGAAAGACAAATGGGTAACTCTGACTTTAAAAAAGCAGAAAAATCCACTCTTGAAGCTATAAGAAATATGAAAATCCCTGAGGCAGATATGTTTATTGATGAATTTATCCCTTATTATAATCTCACCCTTGACGAACAAGCGTAGGGGGGCTTATTATGAAAAAACTTATATCGCTTTTGACAATGATAGTGATGCTTTTGTCGATGACGGGGTGTGATGATAAAGAAAAGAAACCAGAAATGGACCCCGAAGCTGCTGGTGAATTTGTCGTCGATTATATGAAAGAAAAGTATGATGTTGACTTTGAGTTTGAGACTTATAAAAAAGAAAATAATAAAGATTATGCTGAAATAGTGGGAACTATTGAAAGTCTTGAGTATAAGTATATTGTTCAAGTTGAACTAAATGATGATAATTCTTACTGTATTAAATATGATAGATATTTTCAATTATACAGTGACCCATTAGTAAAAACATGGATTTCTGAAGTTGTTAGAGAACAAACAGACTTGGATAATCCTTTGATTTTTGCGTCATTATCATATCAAGATTTTGGAAAAGATATGACAGTTCCTCAGAATGTAGAAGAATTCTTAGTCAAGAAAGATAAAGCTGGTTTGTATTTATATATAATTGTACCTGAAAGCGAGTATACTGATGATGATGCTTTATTAAACAAATATAATAAGCTTCTTGATTATCTAAAGGGTACTCAAATGGATTGCTGGGGTGAAATCCATGTGTATAACAAAGAAAACTATGATAAAGTATCAGAATTTGAGACTCATGAGGATTATGTAAATAATATGCGAAGATTTAATAGAGTTAAAGTGATTGATTTATTTAACAAATGAACAATTAGCGTTGTTTTATACATAATCAAAAAACAAGCCCACTACAAATAGTAGTGGGCTTTTATAATGTGAAAATCCCTATCGTTTTACCGACAGGGATTTTCGTAGAGTATATAATGAGGTTTTAGAAGAAAGCGTGATTATTTGCCGTAGTAAGCCTTGAGATACA
>JAFTNX010000155.1 GCA_017451665.1 Oscillospiraceae bacterium
TGACGAAATAAAAGCACCTCTTAACCTTAACGTTTTTATCGAAAAGGGAAAAATCAAATACTTCTGTGAATACAGAAAGGATAAATTCAGCAAAAACTTTATGGAAAGCTTTCTTGACGCTTATGATATGGCTGTTTGTGAGTTTCTTAAAAAGCAGTCAGTCAGACAGGTTTCTTGTGTTTCTGACAAGGCGAGAGCAAGAATTGAAGGCTTTAACGATACAGCAGGTGATATTGAAAACCTCACCCCGCCACAGCTTCTTGAAAGACAGGTCAGCTTAAACCCTGAAAAAATCGCTGTTATTGCCGGTGGAGAAAGCCTGACCTTCAATGAGCTTAACGTGAGAGCAAACAAGATTGCAAATACCCTCATTGAAAAAGGCGTCTGCCCAGAGGATATTGTGGGACTTTATATGGAAAGATGCGTTGATGTTTATCCTGTCCGTCAGGGTATTTTAAAATCAGGTGGCGCATTTGTTTCTACCGAGCCTGACTATCCTGACGAAAGAATATTATACATTCTTGAAAATTCACAGGCTAAGGCTGTTATCACAACAAAATCCCTTTACGAAAAGAGAAAATCACTTTTTGATAAGGCGAATGCTGAAATTCTTCTCCTTGAAGATGTTTACAGCTGTGAGAATGTAAAAAATCCTGACGTGATTATAAATCCGTCATCACTTGCTTACTGCATTTATACCTCAGGCTCAACAGGAAAACCAAAGGGCGTTATGATTGAACACAGAAACCTTATGAATATGCTCTCTTATCATAAGAAAAATGTGTTAGCACTTGATTATGTTGACAACACAACTGTATTTTTAGGGCTTGCAGCTATCACCTTTGACGTTTCTGTAATTGAAGAAATGATGCCGATTTATCACGGACAGACTGTTGCTATGGCTACCGACGAGGAAATCCACAACCCTATTCTTTTAGCAGAAATGATGAAGAAAAACGGCGTGGATATGATGAAATGTACTCCGTCATATATGCAGACAATGTTGGAATTTTCGCAGGTGTGTGAAGTCTTTTCACAGCTTCGTGCTGTCATTATCGGTGCAGAGCCATTCCCTGAAAACCTCTATCAGAAAATGCGTGACGCAGGCTTTAAGGGGAAAATCTTTAACAGCTATGGCCCGACAGAAACCACAGTTACAGTTACCATTGACCATCTTGACGGCAAAAACGTAACTATCGGTACGCCTGCCGGAAACACAAAAATATATATGCTTGACCATTTTGATAATATTTTACCTGAATATGCAAAGGGCGAGCTTACTATTCTTGGTGACAGCGTCGGCAGAGGCTATATTGGTCTTGAACAGATGACAAAAGAAAAATTCATCAGTTTTAACGGCGAAAAAGCCTACCGAAGTGGCGATATTGCCTTCTGGAACTCTGACGGAAAAATTATTCACTGTGGAAGAAACGACAACCAGATTAAACTCAGGGGACTTCGTGTTGAGCTTGACGAAATCGAAAACGTGATGAATCGCTTTGAGGGAATTAAGCGAAGTGTTGTTCTTGTAAAGGGCGAGGGAAACGACCAGTATCTTTGTGGTTATTACGTTTGCGAAAGGGCTGTTGACACAAATAAGCTTTCTGAATTTATGGAAAAAACTCTTACAAAATATATGATTCCGAAGGTGTTTGTCCACCTGACAAGCCTGCCGATGACGGTAAACGGAAAAGTTGACAAGCGTGCACTTCCTGAGCCTGACTTGAGCGAAAAGCGAATTGCAGGCCGTGAGGCAGAAACACCTCTCGAAAGAAAGCTCTGTGAAATTTTTGCACTTGCACTTGGACTTGAAAAGGTTTATGCAAGCGACGATTTCTTTGAGCTTGGTGGCACTTCCCTTTCAGCATCAAAGGTGGCTATGAAGTGTATGACCGAAAACATTGACGTGGTTTATGCTGATGTTTTTGATTATTCCACACCTGAAAAGCTTGCTCTGAATATTGAAAAGAAATCAGATAAACAGACAAAATCTGTGGAAGAAGCTTCCGAAATTTCAGACAACAACGAGCCACTTTACGACGTGCTTTGTTATAACACAAGTAAGTATGTTGACGAAATTTCCTGTACAGACATTGGCAAGGTTGTTGTAAGTGGAGCAACAGGTTATCTTGGTATTCACGTTGTCAAGGAACTTCTTGACAGAGGCTGTGAAAAAATTTACTGCCTTATGCGTAAGGGCAGAAGTCAGTCGGTTGAAGCAAGACTTAAAATGATGCTTATGTATTATTTTGACGACACCTTTGACAGCTGTTTTGAAAATCAGCTTGTGGCTGTTGACGGGGATATTACCGACAAAAATCTTTACGATACCCTTGAAAAACTTGATTTTGACACTATCATTAACTGTGCAGCCTGCGTTAAGCATTTTGTCAACGACGACCTGCTTGACAGAGTTAATGTTCACGGGGTGGAAAACCTTGTTGACATCTGTCTTAAGCTTCACAAAAAACTCATTCAGGTTTCTACTGTAAGCGTTGCTGGTGAAAGCGTTGACGGACATATTCCTGCTGATGTGAAGCTTACAGAGGATAAGCTTTATTTCGGGCAGGCGCTTGACAACAAGTATGCTGAAACAAAATTCCGTGGCGAAAAGGCTGTACTTACGGCAGTAAGAAAAGGTCTGCGAGGAAAGGTTATAAGAGTCGGAAATCTTATGAGCCGTGAAAGCGACGGAGAATTCCAGATAAACTATTCCACAAACGGATTTATGAAACGCCTGCGTGCTTATTCGATTATTAAAAAATTCCCTGTGGGAAGTATGGACAGCGTGGCTGAATTTTCACCTATCGACACTACTGCAAAGGCTGTTGTTACCCTTGCAGGGACAAATGATAAATTCACGGTATTCCACGCCTACAACTGCCACCACGTTCATATGGCAAACGTCCTTTCTGTTATGAAAAAACACGGACTTGAAATTGATGTGGTGGGTGATGAGGAATTTGCAAAACACTTTAACGAACTTCTTTCTGACGAAAAACGCAATATGGAAATTTCAAGCCTTATCGCTTATATGAACAGTGGAAAATCAAATCGCAGATATGTGGGCTGGGACAACAGCTTTACAATCAAGGCACTTTACCGACTTGGTTTTTCATGGCCACTCACCAGCGAAAAATACATAGAACAGGCAGTAAACGCACTTTCTACCTTAGGATTTTTTGGTGATGAAGATGAGTAAAACCAAGGTTTATATAGCTGATACGGAGTTTTTAAAGGACAAAACCGTTTTTGAAAAACA
>JAFTNX010000014.1 GCA_017451665.1 Oscillospiraceae bacterium
GAGAAAAGAAGTAAATCCTGCAGAATATCCTTAGATGCACCATAAGACTGATAAATTCCGAATTTAAGCTGTAAGCCGAATACCGAGAAGAATTTTTCATAATCCTCACGCTTATTCTTAAGAAGCTTTGTAAGCTCATTCTTGATTGATTTTTCGATATTCTTAGCGATAATTTTAAGCTGTCTGTCGTGCTGGAGCATTTCTCTTGAAATATTCAGCGACAAGTCTTCAGAGTCAACAAGTCCCTTTACAAAGCTGAAATGGTCAGGGAGCAAATCTGCGCACTTTTCCATAATAAGCACTCCACTTGAATAAAGCTGAAGTCCCTTTTCATAGTCCTTTGCGTAGTAGTCAAAAGGTGCTCTTGCCGGCACAAAAAGAAGTGAGTCAAATGTAGCAAGGCCTTCTGTTTTTGAGTGAATATAGGTAATAGGATTTTCGTAATCGTTGAATTTTTCAATGTAGAAGTTGTTGTAATCGTCAGCTGTAAGCTCGTTTTTATTCTTCTTCCAGATAGGCACCATACTGTTTAAAGTTTCGTTTTCAACGTGAACTTCCACATCATCTTCGTCGTGATAGTGAGTATGGGAAATATCCATTTTAATAGGATAACGGATATAGTCAGAATACTTCTTTACAAGTGACTGAATCTGATACTGTTCAAGATACTTGCTGTATTTTTCGTCGTCGTTATCTTCTTTAAGTGTGAGAATAATTGTTGTTCCGTGAGTATCCTTTTCACACTCGTCAATTGTATATCCGTCAACGCCTTCGCTCTCCCACTTGTAAGCTACATCGCTTCCAAAAGGCTTTGTGTAAACTGTCACAAGCTTTGCAACCATAAATGCCGAATAAAAGCCTACACCAAACTGACCGATAATGTCAACATCTTCGCCCAAATCATTATCCTTTTTGAATGCCAGTGAGCCACTGTTAGCGATAGTACCAAGGTTAACTTCAAGCTCGTCCTTTGTCATACCGATACCGTTGTCGGAAATTGTAATTGTGTTGTTTTCCTTGTCAAGCTTAAGGTCAATCTGCAAAGCGTTTCTGTCAATGCCCATTGAAGCGTCGGTAAGTGACTTGAAATAAAGCTTGTCAATTGCGTCGCTTGCATTTGAAATAAGCTCACGGAGAAAAATTTCCTTGTGAGTATAAATTGAGTTAATCATCATGTCCAGAAGTCGTTTTGACTCTGCTTTAAACTGTTTTGTTTCCATTTTTTACTCTCCTTATATATAAATGTATTTTTTACAGCAATTTAGCACTCACGCACTTTGAGTGCTAATATAATTATACCACCACTGATTTTAAAATCAATATATAATCTGTAATTGTAATATTTTATTTACAATTTAAATATAGTTGAAAAATCTTACAGAATATGATATACTATTAAATAATCTATTTTTGAGGTGACATAAATGAAAATTTCTGAAATTTTTAAAAATAAAAAGCCTGTTTTTTCTCTGGATATTTTTCCACCAAAGAAAAATCAGGGAAACATATAACAGATTTACACAACTCTTGACGGTTTAAAGGACATAAAGCCTGATTTTATTTCTGTAACTTATGGCGCAGGTGGAAATCTTGCTGACTCGTCAACTGCTGACATTTGCAGAATTATCAAGGACAAGTATAATATAACTCCCCTTGCACACCTTACTTGTGTAAACAACTCAAAAGAAGATATTTCTACTATTTTAAAAATGCTTGACGAATACGGCGTAGAAAATATTCTTGCACTCCGTGGCGACATAAATCCTGACATCGAACCAAAAAAGGATTTTTCATACGCAAGCGAGCTTGTTTCCTTCATCAAACAGAATGGGGATTTCGGCGTGTCAGGAGCTTGTTATCCTGAGGGGCATATTCAGAGTGCGTCACTTGTTGATGACATTTTAAATGTAAAGAAAAAGGTTGATGCAGGGGCTGACCACCTTGTTTCACAGCTTTTCTTTGACAACAAATTTTTCTACAATTTCAGAGAAAAGGCTGAAATCGCAGGAATAAACGTACCTATCGAGGCAGGAATTATGCCTGTTGTAAACAAAAATCAGATTGAAAGAATGGTTTCTATGTGTGGGGCATCTCTCCCACCAAAATTCACAAAAATGTGCAGTCGTTTTGCTGACAACCCGGAGGCTTTGCGTGAGGCAGGAATAGCATACGCTATCGACCAGATTATTGACCTTATTTCAAACGATGTTGACGGAATTCACCTTTATACTATGAATAACCCATACGTCGCAAAGAAAATTTTTGACGCTATCGAAACTATGAGATAAATACTGAAAGGTAAATCTATGGATATTTTTAACGATAATGACAGACAGTTTTTATACGACCAGGCAAATGCAGGGCAGAAAAAAGAGCTTTTTAAAAACTCTCTTATTTTAGGTATTCTCCTTTTGTGCTACAATGTTTTTCTTGAAATGTCTGTGTATTTGTATTACTACTTTTACTACTTTTTAAAAACAAGAAAATTCACTCTGAATTTCGGCGTGTGTAAAAACTATATTATTGATAATTTCGAGAAGTTTTCTATCACGGAATTTGAAATGCTGGGAAACGCATTTGTTACCTTCACTTCTCTTTTGGGAATTCTGCTTTTGGCGAGATTCGGATTTAAAATCAAAACCACACAGATGCTTAAATGTGACAAAAAAGGCGTTGCAATTGGTGTAAAGGTATTCCCCTTTTCGCTGCTCTTAAACTACGTATTTACGATGATTATTTCAATTATCACTATGCTTTTTGCAAATCAGGGCATAATAATCCCAGAGGCTGATTTCAGCGTTGACAAAACCACATTTATCGCAGGCTTTTCTATGTTTATCTATATGGTTGTGCTTGCACCGATAATTGAAGAAATAGTTTACAGAGGCTTTATTTTAAAGCTGATTTCACCTTATGGAAAAACAGTTTCTGTTATTCTTTCGGCATTTATTTTCGGATTTATGCACGGAAATCTTTCGCAGTTTGTAACTGCCTTTGTAACAGGAATTGTTTTCTCGGCTGTTGCTGTTAAAACAGGCTCAATTCTCCCGACAATTGTTATGCATATGATGAACAACGCAATAAACTTCATAGCTATTGTTGGGGAAGATTATAGTCTTGACGTATGTCTTACAGTTTACAGCGTACTTTTTACCTGTATACTTCTTGTGGGAGTTATGGAAATTTTCATTTTCAGAGGAGTTATCAAACAAAAGCCAATGGAAACTACTCTCCTCTCCACAAAGGAAAGCGTAAAGACTATCATTCTCAATCCTGCAATTCTCCTTTATCTCGGATATCTGACATACACCTTTGTTAAACAAATAATCGTAGCTAATATGTAATTTTGTAAAAAGGATTTTTTATGAAAAAAGTAATTGCTTTGGGAATAGCTGTTGCTACTTTGATAAAAGCAAGAGAAATTCACGCCGAGGGCTGGTTTAAAAAGGCTCACGTTGACATTGTTGAGCAGGCATTTGAAATTCTAAAAAACGACAGCCACAAGGATTTGGTTTCTTCTCTTGAAATATTTAAAGACCAGCTTGTTGTGGGCGCTTGTGTGCCTGATGTAAAGGGCGACTGCGACAACGGAAGCGGGCTTCACTACTATTCCCCTAAAAATAAATTCGGACTTCCAAACAGAAAAAACGGCGATTATTACCCTAACCGTCTTGGTGGTTATTCAAAATCAGCAGGCACGATTTTTGAGGAATGCTACTACACTGCCCTTATTTTGTGGCAGAACAAAAAATACAATACTGCTGCCGTTATGCTTGGCAGAGCTTTGCATTTTTTGTCGGATATGTGCTGCGTGCCTCACACTACCTCAAGGGTATGCACAGGAAATCCCAAAAACTGTCATATGGCTTTTGAAACCTACGCCAACAAGTTTGTGGGAATTTATAACGCTATGACTTCAAAAAGCTTTTACGAAAGCTATCTTTCACTTTCGCCGATTGAAATTGCAAATTCCGTAAGCGAGCTTTCGGCTGGCTTTTATGAAAAGCTCACTTCAAAAAAGGATAAGAATTACGACGAAATTATCGCTGTCACCTATCCGTTTTCACAGATGGTTGTGGCAGGAATGATTTACAAATTCGCATACGAAGCAAAGGGCGAAAAGCTCATTGACGAGTTTAAAAGCTATGTTATAAAAAACTGTGAAACAGGGAATTTTCTTCACGCTGACGGAACAACCTCCGACGAGCCTGAGTATTTTAAAGTCAAAGCCAACCACAACGGTTCGTTGAGCTTTGAAACTCAGGAGGGTTTTCCTCTTACAATTTCCTTGAAATTCACACAGTTCAGACTTACCCTTAAAGACGAAAACACGAGAAGCTTCCGTATCACCTGCAGAAAAAAGTTTTCAAGAAATATTGCTGAAATTCCACTTATCAAGGTTACCACAAACGCTTTTTACAAGCCTGACCTTGATTTGCATCACTGGACTATCAGAGAAACAGAAAATTCATAAAAATAAAGAGTAGGAGAAATCCTACTCTTTTTGTTTTACAGCTTTAAACGTGTAAGCCTTAACGCATTTGAAACAACAGATACCGACGAAAGGCTCATTGCAGCAGCACCAATCATAGGGTTTAAAAGTGGCCCGCCAAAAGCATATAGAACACCACAAGCTATCGGTATTCCAAGGCTGTTGTAACAGAATGCCCAGAAAAGATTTTGTTTTATGTTTCTCATTGTGGCGTATGAAAGCCTGAACGCTTTTCCCACGTCTTTAAGGTCGCTTTTTACAAGCACAAGGTCGGCACTTTCAATTGCCACGTCAGTACCTGAGCCGATAGCAATTCCCACGTCAGCCTGCATAAGTGCAGGTGCGTCGTTTATGCCGTCGCCCACCATTGCCACTATTTCTCCTTCGCTCTGAAGTCCCTTGATTACGTCAGATTTACCTTCAGGCAAAACGTCAGAAATAACTCTGTCAACGCCCACAAGCCCTGCAACAGCCTCTGCGCTGTTTTTGTTGTCGCCAGTTAGCATTACTGTCTTTACTCCAAGCTTTTTAAGTTCAGCAATCGCATCAGCGCTTGTGTCCTTGACGCTGTCGGAAATTCCGATAATACCAACAATTTCTCCGTCAAGAAATACCACAGAAGTGGTCATTCCCTTTTTGCTCATTTCAAAAAGCTTATCGGAAATCGCATCTTTGTTTTCAAGATAATCAGCCTTTCCGATGTAGGCTGTTTTTCCGTTATATTCTCCTGAAACTCCAAATCCTGCAATAGTTTTTCCGTTTATTGCGTCAAAAATTTTCACACCCTTTTGTGTTGCATATTCCACAATGGCTTTTGCAACAGGGTGGGTTGTTGTGTTTTCAAGAGATGCTGAAATTTCAAGAAGTGTTTCTTCTGAAAATCCCTCACACACAAAAGTTTCCGAAACGCTCATTTCGCCCTTTGTGATAGTACCTGTTTTGTCAAATACAACTGTTGTGACTTTTTTTGTATTTTCAAGTGCCTCTGCATTTTTAAACAAAAGTCCGTTTTCAGCGCCCTTACCTGTTGAGGCAATAATAGCTGTCGGGGTTGCAAGTCCCAGTGCGCACGGACAGGCTATAACAAGCACGCTTACAAAAATTATAAGTGCAAGCTCAAAATCCCCCTTTGCCACAAGCCAGATAATCGCCGCCACAAGGGCGATTGTAATTACGCAGTTTACAAAAACTCCAGCCACCTTGTCAGCAAGCTTTGCGATAGGTGCTTTTGAACCACTTGCTTCTTCAACAAGCTTTATGATTTTTCCAAGTGAGGTTTCGCCACCGACGCCAGTTACCTTACAAAGCACTTTTCCTGTATGGTTAAGTGTGCCTGCAAAAATCTTGTCACCAGTTATTTTTTCAACAGGTAAACTTTCTCCCGTAAGCATAGCCTCGCTTACGGAGGTTTCCCCCTCGACGATAATTCCGTCACAGCAAAAGCTTTCGGAAGGCTTCACCACAACAATATCGCCGATAACAAGTTCTTCGGTAGGCACTGTCATTTCGCTGCCGTTTCTTATTACAACAGCCTCATTTGGTGAAAGCTGAGTTAATTTTCTTATTGCCTCGCCTGTTTTGTTTTTGGAATTTGACTCTAAGAACTTCCCAAGAAGAACAAGTGCAATAATCATTGCAGAGCTTTCAAAATACAGATGATGAACAGCGTGTTCGTCGCCTCGGAATATATTTATCGTTGAATAAACGCTGTATGCAAACGCCGACGAAGTACCCACAGCCACAAGGCTGTCCATATTCGGGTGAAGTTTTACAAGCTTTGAAAAACCACTTGTATAGAATTTGTACCCCACACCAATAACCGGCACAGCAAGGCAAAGCTGAATGATTGCATACAACTTCGGATTACTGTCAGGGGTAACAAAAAACGGCAGACCAATCATAGGTCCCATTGCCACATAAAAAAGTGGAATTGAAAACAAAAGTGCTAAAAACAGTTTTAATTTTGCAATAGTTCTTTGTTTTGCTTTTTCTTCCTCACGCTGTTTTGCTCTTAGCTTTTCGTCAACTACATAAAAGCCTACCCTGACAATTGCGTTTTCAAGGTCAGCGTATGAAACCCTCGTTTCGTCGTATTCAATTATAGCTTTTTCGGCAAGAAGATTTACTGTTGCCTCTACTCCGTCAATTTTGTTCAGAGCCTTTTCACAGGCAGCAGAACAGGCAGCACAGTTCATTCCACCGATTGATAAAGTACGATTAGCCATAAATTACTCCACTTCAAAATCAGTTTCCTTAACAGCCTTCTTAACTGCAGGAATAACAGACATATCCTTAACCTTGACCACAAGAAGATTTTTCTTAGCGTATGCTTTTGCCGAAGTAACACCAGAAACAGCTGCAGCAGCCTTAGATACGGTCATTTCGCAGTGTGGACAGTGCATTCCCTTTACAGTGATATTTACAGTTTTACTAAGTCCGAACATCAAAAATTCCTCCATATTAAATCCTTTTTTCTTATTTTACACCTTTTTTATTTATATTAAAAGCTCTTTTTGTGAATTTTTAGTTAGCAATACCTAACTGCACCATTTGAATGTGTTTTGCATAAGATGAATAAAAACTTTCTCCCCTATGATTAAAAGCCATAAAATGTGGCAACAATATTTTTAGAAAAAACACATATTGGAGATGAGAAAATGACAGTTCACAGAGGAGAAATTTATTATGCCGATTTAAGCCCCGTTGTAGGTAGTGAGCAAGGCGGTGTAAGACCTGTACTTATTGTCCAGAATGACGTAGGAAACAAGCATTCGCCAACAGTGATTGCAGCTGCGATTACAAGTCAGCTTGACAAAGCAAGACTTCCTACACACATTCCTGTGAGTGGCACAGGTTGTGGGCTTGCAAAGGACTCGGTTGTGCTTCTGGAACAAATCCGTACCCTTGACAAAAAGCGACTTAAAGAAAAAACAGGTCAGCTTGACACTTCTGCAATGTCACAGGTTAATAACGCACTTTCAATAAGCTTCGGGCTTCATTGACTTTTTTTATAAATTGTGATACAATGTCTTTGGAATTTTTAACAAGGAGAATTGTATTATGGGATTTTTTGATAGCGTTTTAAAGGCAGTAAACAAGGCTGTTGACTTCGTGGGAGATATTCAGGACAAAGCTAACGAGGCGTATTCAAACAAGCCTGCTGAAGAAAAAGCAGCTGCTCCAAAGCCTGCTGCTACAACAGCACCGACAGCTACACCACCAGCTATGGCTTATGTAGCTGACACAATTACTATGAAATCACCTGAGGGTATTCCTTCAAGAAAATGCACATACACATTTTTTAACGGAAACGACAAGGCTGACTATGAAATTGAGGCTTCTGTATCAATCGATAACAGATTTAACGAATACAATTCAGGTGCAGATGAATTTGACGTAACTTACATCTATGCACCTGACTACAAAGAAAACAGCGACGATATTCTCGACTGGGAGAGTGGCACACCATACATCTTTGCAGGTCACGACCAGGCTGCCTCTAATATTCTTATGGCTTATAACAGAAAACAGCCACTTCCACCAAAAACATCCATTCAGATGGTTGAGGGAAACGACAAGGTTATCTGTAAAACAACTCATTCAAAATTTA
>JAFTNX010000156.1 GCA_017451665.1 Oscillospiraceae bacterium
TATCTTGCTTTTGGTCAGTATCTTAAAGAGAATTACCACGATGTGGAACTTGACGCTGAGGTATTTACTATTGAAACCTACGTTGACGACGAGGGTAATGAATACACAGTAACTAAAAATAATGTGTATAATGATATGGCAGTTGTCTGGGACCATGGCGACTATGTGTTTGCAGTAAATTCAAGCCTTGATTATGACACTGTAATGGAACTCTGTAAAAATGTCTGCGAAAAGAACTAATTTTAATCAAAACGCAAGGGTATAATACTCTTGCGTTTTTTGTAACCTTTTTTAGCACAATATGATATTGTGTTTTTTTAATATCTGTGGTAAAATATTAAAAATACCTATCAGGAGTGATAAAAATGTTTTTAACTAAAAAAGCACCAATGGGCTGGAATAGCTGGGACTGCTACGGCGCAGCAGTAACTGAAGATATTGTCCGTAAAAATGCCGAATTTATGGCAAAACACCTTAAACAATACGGCTGGGAATACATAACTGTTGATATTCAGTGGTATGAGCCAAACGCTAAAAATCACGAGTATAATCCATTCACAGAGCTTTGTATTGACGAATATTCAAGAACATATCCGGCTGTGAATAAATTTCCGTCAGCTAAGGACGGCGCAGGCTTTAAGCCTCTGGCTGATTATATCCATTCTCTCGGACTTAAACTTGGTATCCACATTATGAGAGGTATTCCAAGAAACGCTGTTCACCAGAATTTAAAAATCAAGGGTACTGATAAAACAGCACGCCAGATTGCAAAAACAGCAAGCATCTGCCAGTGGAATACTGATATGTATGGCGTTGACCCTTCAAAGGAAGGCGCTCAGGAATACTATAACAGCCTCTTTGAACTTTACGCTGAGTGGGGCGTTGACTTTGTAAAGGTTGACGACATCTGCCGTGAACTTCCACACGAGGAAGAAGAACTTAAAATTCTCGCAAACGCTGTCCATAACTGTGGAAGAGATATGGTGCTGAGCCTTTCACCTGGACCAGCTGTGCTTGAAAAAGCTGAACTTTATAAGCAGATTTCAAATATGTGGCGTATTACCGACGATTTCTGGGACCAGTGGGAGCTTCTCTATGCTATGTTTGAAAGAGCTGAAAAGTGGTCAATCCATACCGGCGCAGGAAGATGGCCTGACGCTGATATGCTCCCAATCGGTGCATTAAGACAGGACTATAACCTTGATGATAAAACACAATTTACCGAAGACGAACAGATTACAATGATGACTCTCTGGAGCATTTTCCGTTCACCTCTTATTATCGGTGGTGAAATGACTAAGTTTGACGAATTTACAATGAGCCTTCTCACAAACGAGGGAATTATCGCTATGCATTCTGATGCAAGAAATTCTCATCAGGTGTGGAGAAAGGAAGTAAACGGCGTTGAACATATCCTCTGGACAGCTACAAATGCAAACGGTGGAAACTATATTGCTGTTTTCAACGCAGGGGATACAGACAGCGAAATCGAACTTGACCTTGCAGATATTGAAATCTATGATGGAAGAAAGCTTACAGAACTGTGGAGTGGTGAAGAACTTACAACAGAGGGAAAATTCACAGTTAAACTCAATAAACACGGCGCAAAGGCATTTCTTGTGAAGTAACAAAAAACCCACTGATTTTTAAAGTCAGTGGGTTAAATTTATTTTCTGTTGTTTTCCATATTCATAACAATTATTAAAACGACAGGGAAGATAACCGCCGCAGCTATCCAATGAGCTGCAATTTGCTTTGCACTAAGCCCCGATAAAAGCCTGCAAAGAAAAATCGCAAGGGACGTAAGCCAATAAGCTGCAATTGCTGTAATTAAAACATTTTTCTTTCTTTTTGTCTTTTCTTTGGAATTTTCTGCATCTTCGGAAATATCTTCCATTTCAATTTCGTCTTTAACAAGAAAATCTGTTGTAACTCCAAAAATCTTGCTCATCATCAGAATTTTTTCAAGGTCAGGTGTGCTTTGTGCACCCTCCCATTTTGAAACTGCCTGTCTTGACACATTTAATTTTTCAGCAAGCTCTTCCTGAGACCAACCGTTTTTCTTTCTTAAATTTATAATTTTGTCTGCTAAAATCATAATAGTCACCTCTTGATTTTTTAAAAGAATTCTTTTCATTGACTAAATTATAGCATTTTTATCACTATATGACTACCAATCAGCCTTTTCAATTTGTCAACCAGCAGTTGCAAATCCCCAAAAAACGGGGTTTCAAGGCGAATTGTATATTTTAAAAAATAACCCACACTCGTCAAAGACAAATGTGGGTTTTATATGGTGCCGGTGACCGGGGTCGAACCGGTACGTCCTCGCGGACACCAGATTTTGAGTCTGGCACGTCTGCCAATTCCATCACACCGGCACATCACCTAAATATTTTATCATAACAAAAAACTTTTGTCAAGAAGAATTTATTCTTTCTTGAAAACTATAATTAAAATTTTACTATCCTCGACCAATTGTGATAAAAATATTTTAAAAAATCCGTTATTTTTTGAAAATAACCGTTAGTTTCTGTGCATATTTACTACAAATTAAGGTAAATTTTCTACTTGAAATTTGTTTATTTTTGTGGTATAATGATTAAGAACTTAAATAGTTTCAATTTTGAAACTAATTTTAGCTTAAATTTTATTTGTAAAAGGAGCGTTTAATATGTCTTTTTCAAATCTTACAGTAATGATTTGCGATGACTCTATTTTTGTAAGAAAAAAATTAAAGGATTACATATCTTCACTTGGTGTCAAGGCTGTTTATGAAGTATGCGACGGACAGGAAGCTGTTGACAAGTATATGGATTATAAACCTGATGTAGCATTTATGGATATCGTAATGCCAAGAAAAACAGGTATCGAAGCTGTTACAGAAATCATTCAGATGGACCCTACAGCAAAGATTGTTATGGCATCATCAGTAGGTACTCAGAATCACCTTAAGGAAGCTCTTAGTGCTGGTGCTTATGAGTTTTTACAGAAGCCAATTTCAAATGAACAGATTTATAAAATTCTTGAAATCGTTGCAAAGGATGTGAAGTAATAATGTTTGCCCAGTTTTTTGGAAGTTATTTGTTAAATAGTGGTCTTGTTACTAATAAGGAGCTTGCACAGGCTCTCGAAGATAAGAAAAATACAAGAATGAAGCTCGGCGTACTCGCTATCAACGCTAAGCTTATGACTGCAGAGCAGGTTGAAGCTGTTCACCAGGCACAGGCTACAATGGATATGCGTTTTGGTGACCTCGCTGTTCATCTAGGATTTATCAAGGCTGAAGATGTTGATACACTTCTTTCACAGCAGCCAACAGACTATCTCCTTCTCGGACAGACACTTGTTAATAACGGAGTTTTAACAAATCAGCAGTTTGAAACTGCAATCAACGATTATAAGCAGTATCATTCACTTTCAGACGATGATATTTCAAATGACCAGAATGCTAAGCTTTCACAGATTATTTCTGAATTCTATCATTTTGAAACAGCAGAAAATGCTAAGACTTATACAGCATACCTCAACCTGCTTTTCAAGAATCTTATCAGATTTATCGGTGATGACTTTACACCACTTGAGGCAAGCATTGTAAGAGATTATGACGCTAACTACTTCGTATATCAGTCAATTTCTGGTAACCTTAACTGTGAAACAGGTATCGAAGGTGAAGAGTATCAGTATCTTAAGTTTGCAAGCAGATTTGCTGGCGAAGATATTCGTGAAATTGACGACTTTGCACACGCAGCAGTAGGTGAATTCCTTAACCTTCATAACGGTTTGTTTACTGTTAACCTTTCAAACGACTTTGGTGTTGAACTTAACCTCAACCCTCAGGACTTCAAGGAAAACGAAACAGTTGCTTATGCAAATTCAGCATTCTGTATTCCGATTTCATTCTCATTCGGAATTATCAACTTCATCATTTCAATCTAACAACCAGGCCCCGAAATTTTCGGGGCTTTTTTATGTTAAAAATTACTTTTGAAAAATCGTTTTAAAAATAACATTTCTGCATAAATTAAACCTAACAAATGATTTATTCAGAGGTGCAAAATGTTAAAAAGTATTTTGAGATATTTTACGGTATTTTCCTTCGGGGCTCTTGCCTATGGACTTATTGAAATTATGGTAAGAGGCTTTTCTCATATTTCTATGGGACTTCTTGGGGGACTTACAATGACGTTGATTACGATTTTAAATAACGCAAGACGTCATGGCTTCCCGATGATAGCACAACTGCTTGTAACTACTGCTTTTATTACTGCATCAGAACTTGTAACGGGAATTATAATCAATATAAATATGCAACTTAACGTGTGGGATTATTCGGATATGCCACTTAATTATAAAGGACAGATTTGCCTGCCTTTTGTATTTTTGTGGTTTTTGCTTTCAATTTTGGGAATGATTGTTGACGAACTTCTAAGGTGGAAGTTTTTTAAGACGGAATTTCCACACCTCAGATTTTTCAGAAGTAAACAGCTGTCACAAAGAAAAAGTGGGTAATTCCCACTTTTTTTGTTCTTAAATCAAACTGTGAGTAATAAAATTTAAAAACAGTAAATTTAAGGACGTGATAATTTGAAAAAATTACTTGGAATTTTTCTTTCTGTATTGATACTATTTTCAGCCTGCCAAAAGCCAGATACAAAGGACAAACCGTTAAAAGAAACCACCTCAACTTCAACCTCACAGATAAAACAGAATACCGATTTCACCCCCGTAAATCTGAGCTTCAAATCACAAAACTCATATTTCCCGCTGAATTATACCGACGTTAAGGCTGTGTGGTTTTCATATATCGACCTTGCTGATATGCTTAACGGAAAAACAAAATCACACTTTAAAAACGAGATAACAAAAGCCTTTGAAAATGTAAAAAAACTAGGTTGTAATACCGTTTATGTTCACGTCAGACCTTTCGGCGACGCATTTTATACCTCACAGACCTACCCACAGACTCGCTATTGTAATTTGACGCACTTGAAATTATGGTGGAAATCGCCCATAGCTACGGACTTTCAATCCACGCTTGGGTAAACCCACTAAGGTGCGAAAAAGAAAAATACATCAAAAACTATTCTGACGAATTTCTCATTAAAAAGTGGTATTCTGATGACGCTTATTTCGGAAAATACCTTGTGAAAGTCAATAATTCCGAGCAACTCTGGCTCAACCCTGCATACGAAGAAGTGCGAAATCTAATATGCGA
>JAFTNX010000157.1 GCA_017451665.1 Oscillospiraceae bacterium
AGTCTTTTTTTAACCCTTTCAGTACGCTGTTTTATCATCTCTTCCTTCTGGTCATAGGTCAATCCGTCAAGCTTTGAAAAATCAGGGTTTGCTTCAATCATAATTTTTCTTTTTAAAAGCTCTGTTACGACACTATGAAATTGGTCAAGATTACCTATATTTTCAAAATCTATGTGGCTATAATTTTCAATTATATCATTTTCAAAAGCCTGCTTATCTTTAATTTTGATATAGGCGTCTTTTAATACTTCAGGTATGATTTCTGGGGTTTTAAACATCTTTGAAATATCCTCAACAGAAATACCGAGATTTCTAAGCTTTGTTGTAATCAAAAGCTTTTTTACATCCTCTTCGGAATACTCCTTGTATAATCTTCCGTTCATTTCGGTTACAACAGGTGAGGTTATCCCGTTTTCAGTATAATATCTTACAGCTTTTTCTGAGAGCTTGGATTTTTTACAAACTTCATTGATTTTCATAAAACTCCTCCTTTTACCTGAAATTATACACTCTGCCCCAAGGGCAATGTCAATAGCAAATTTAAAAATTCCACTAAAAGTATAGCATTTTAAGTATTTTGTGTCAATAACGGATAAAAGTTTATAAAATCACAGGTTAACTTTATTGACTTTGAGAATTTAGTGTGCTATCCTTAAAATATAAAATACGGAAAGGATTTTTAAGATGGACCTTAAAAGACTTGACAGACTTGAAGAAATTCTTGACAGTGCCATAAGTGGCAACTCTATTGCAGGTGGCTCGGTGGCTGTTATCAAAAACGGACAAACTATCTATCGCACCGACAGAGGATTTGCTGACATTGAAAATGGCGTTAAAATGGGTAGTGACACGATTTTCAGACTTTTTTCACTTTCAAAGCCTATAACATCGACTGCTGCTATGATTTTGTTTGAAAGAGGAAAGCTTGATATAGAATACCCGTTAAAATGGTTTATTCCCGAATTTGACAAGCCAAGCGTTTCGGACAACGGCTGGATTGTCAATCGTGAAAGAGATATAACAATCCGTGACCTGTTGAATATGACAAGTGGTATTCCATACCCTGACCAGAGCTATCACGCAGGAAAGCTTATGGACGACGTATTCAATCAGGTGCAGAAGGACAATGCAGAGGGGAATTTTGTTGACACTCAGGAATACGCAAGACGTGCTGCTACTGTGCCACTTGCTTTTCAGCCGGGTGACAGGTGGGCATACGGATTCTCTGCTGACATTTTAGGGGCAGTTATTGAAAAAATTGCTGACAAAAAATACAGCGAATTTTTAAAAGACGAAATCTTTAACCCGCTCGGAATGGTGGACACTGATTTTTATGTGCCTGAAGAAAAGCTTTCACGTTTTGCACAGATGTATGACTACAACACCCCTGACGGTATGCCAAAAATCTTTGAATACATCTTTTTGGGTGTAGGAAACTACGATAAAAAGCCTGCTTTTGAGTCGGGTGGTGCAGGGCTTGTATCCACTGTTTCAGATTACGGAAGATTTGCAACTATGCTTGCTAACGGTGGCACTCTTAACGGAGTTAAAATCTTAGGAAGAAAAACCGTTGACTTTATGAGCCAGAATCAGCTTACCGACCACCAGAAACGCACATATCAGTGGGATTCCTGCAAGGGATACGGATACGGAAACCTTATGAGGATTCTTGAAAATCCGTCTGCTTTCGGCACAAACGGAAGTGCGGGAGAATTTGGCTGGGACGGTTGGGCAGGCGATTACTGTTCAATTGACAGAAAAGAAAACCTTGTTTTTGAGCTGTTTATTCAGAAATGTGGCGGGGATTTGAACCTTACAAGACGCTTGCGTTCAGTTGTTTATTCGGCAGTAGAATAAAAAATCGGGAGTATTGACAAAATCAATACTCCCTTTTATTTTTAAGGAAAAAGCTATTCCTCTTCCATCATTCTGTTAATTGCAGAAACAAGTGCGTTAATTGACGAAACGATAATATCGTTGTCTGTTCCTGCGCCCCAGTATTTTTTGCCGTCCTTGACAATTCCCACATAAGAACAAGCAACAGAGTGTGAACCACTTTCGAGAGCGTGTTCTTCGTATGAATCAAGGTTATAGGTAACACCCATAGCGTTTTTAAGTGCATTTGATACAGCGTCAAGACGGCCGTTACCCTCAGCGTTAATCATAACAACTCTTCCATCTCTGAGAATTGTTACGTCAGCTGACATTACGCCACCTTTTTTCTGGGTATAGTGTGCCTGTTCAACCTTGAATTTATCTGTTTTATTAAGGTATGTGTCAACAAAAATTCCGTAAACCTCGTCCGGCATAAGCTCTTTGTGTGCCCTGTCGGAAACTCCCTTGACAACATAACCAAAGTCCTCACGCATTTTAGCCGGCAGGTTGAAACCATACTGCTGCTGTAACAGATAGCCGATACCACCCTTTCCGGACTGGGAATTGATACGGATAACGTCGCCCTCGTATTCTCTGCCCAAATCCTTTGGGTCGATTGGAAGATAAGGTACTGTCCATCTTTCGCAGTTTTTCTCTTCTCTGAAATTCATACCCTTAGCAATAGCGTCCTGATGTGAGCCTGAAAAAGCTGCAAAAACAAGCTGTCCTGAATACGGACTTCTCTCATAGACTCTCATTCTTGTAACTCTCTCATAAACTTCAATCAGTTCAGGGAGATTTGAAAAATCAAGCTCAGGGTCAACCCCGTGAGTAAACATATTCAAAGCAAGTGTAACAATGTCAACATTACCTGTTCTTTCGCCGTTCCCGAAAAGTGTTCCCTCAATTCTGTCAGCGCCTGCTAAAAGTCCCATTTCGCTGTCAGCAACTCCACAGCCTCTGTCGTTATGAGGGTGGAGAGAAACTATAACATTCTCACGGCTATTAAGATTGTCGCACATATATTCAACCTGACTTGCATAAACGTGTGGCATTGACATTTCCACAGTAACAGGCAGGTTTATAATCACCTTATTGTCAGCAGTCGGCTCCCAGATATCAATAACCTTGTTGCAGATTTCAAGTGCAAATTCCATTTCTGTTCCCGTAAAGCTTTCAGGCGAATATTCAAATCGGAAATTCCCCTCTGTGTTTTCACGGTATTCCCTGAGCATTTTTGCACCAGTTACTGCAATTTCAATTATTTCTTCCTTGCTTTTTTTGAAAACCTGCTCTCTCTGTGAAACAGAAGTCGAGTTATAAAGATGCACAATAGCATTCTTACAGCCCTTTAAAGCCTCGAATGTCTTTTTGATAATGTGCTCTCTTGACTGTGTCAGCACCTGAATAGTTACGTCATCAGGAATGAGGTCACGCTCGATAAGTGCTCTGCAGAATTCATATTCCGTATCCGACGCAGCAGGAAAACCTACTTCAATTTCCTTAAAGCCTACCTTAACAAGATAGCTGAAAAATTCCAGCTTTTCTTCCAAGCTCATAGGCACAATCAATGCCTGATTTCCGTCACGCAAATCGACACTGCACCAGATAGGTGCTTTGTCAATGTACTCTTTTTCTGTCCATTTAAGACTTTTTACAGGTGGCATAAAATAGCCTCTTGAATACTTCTGTGTGTTTTTCATAAAATTACCATACCTTTCTTGTGGAAAACTTTTTTCTTGAGAAAAACATAGCAGAGTACAAACTTTTTTTGAAATAAAAAAAGCCTGCCTCCTATAAAGAGACAAGCGTAAAACTCGTGGTACCACTCTTTTTCGTTTAAAATTCACATTTTAAACCTCAGTCACATCCATCAATGTGCTTCTCTGTAACGGGAGAACCCGACCTGACCTACTTTTTTCGGTCAAGCTGCTCAAGGACGAGTTATTACAGACTCCCAACGTCTACTTACACCAGCCGTAGACTCTCTGCGCTTGAAAAATCTGCTTTTTTTCCTATCACTGCATTTGTTTTTATCAAGTTAATTTTAGTATAAAGCATTAAAACCCATTTGTCAAGGGGATAAAAATGAACATAAAGACAAATACAACGGGATTTAGAATATATTTTTGTGCAAAAAGACAATTTTTCAAAAAAGTATTGACAAACAAAGAAATCTATTATATAATAATTAAGCTGTCTGATACAGCTTGACATAAATCGGGGCGTAGCTCAGTTTGGTAGCATTTTGTTGGAGCGCTGCCTGTGGCAGATGAAGCGAACAACAAAATGGCGCAGCGGTCGAAATTATGCGAGTACAGCGAGCGAATAATTTCGGGAACCGCAAGAGTAAGCGTAGCGCTCGGTGAAACAAATGTCTGGTGGAAATCGGATTTTAAAATAAATATTTTTTTCGGGGCGTAGCTCAGTTTGGTAGAGCGCTTGGTTTGGGACCAAGATGCCGCAGGTTCAAGTCCTGTCGCCCCGACCACATAAAATCGTAGTGAACCGAGTATAGCGAGGTTTACTACGATTTTTTGTTTTTGGTCGAACACAAGACTTGAACCTTGGTTCAAGTCCGGCTGTCCGTAAGGACGGCCATCGCCCACGACCAAAAGTTCAACCTTTTGGTTGGACTTGTTTTTTTTTGATGCAATGTAACTTGAAGCTTATCTAAGTATTGAAAACCCATTAATTGTATGCTATAATTATAAAAACGTAAAGGAGTTTGATTAATATGATAGTCCTTGTTACCTTTTTAGTATTAGTCTCGTTTGACCTTGTTATTGCTATTGGAATGACACCACCATCTCTTTTTGGTTTTATATTTTTGTTTAGTATCACTATTTTATTATGTATCCCTCTCTATTTCGCATGGGAGTTTAGCTATTTCAGAGAAAAGAAGTTTCTCGATATTAAACAATCAATACAAAAATATACAGACGATTGTAACGAACTAAACACTCATATAGAGGAATTAAAACACTCTTATATAGATATTCATTATACTGATTATGGGACGG
>JAFTNX010000158.1 GCA_017451665.1 Oscillospiraceae bacterium
CTATCAACGCACAGGATATTCTCGATATTGCAATGGCAGGCACTTCCGCTACGCTTCTTGCGAAACGCTGGGAATCTGCATTGCTTGTTAATGTTGATAATGACACACTAAACAGGCTTATAAACAACAAAGAAGCTCTTGACGCACTTATGCGTATCGAAGGCTTCCGTAATCTTAATTCTGATATTGAAACTATTATAAATAAGTCCGAAGCTGTGAAAAAGGCGAAAAAAGAAGGCGTTGACAAGCTTACTCCAAAGGAAAAGAAAGAGCTTTCCGACGAGGAGAAGGAATACAAATCAATGCGTAAGCAGATACAGGAAAAGCTTATCAAATTTGCTACAAGAGTTCCTGTGTTTATGTATCTCACCGACTATCGTGAACGCTGTCTGAAGGACGTTATTACTCAGCTTGAACCCGGACTTTTCAAAAAAGTAACGGGACTGAATGTAAACGACTTTGAGTTGCTATGCTCAATCGGAGTGTTTAATGCAAGCCTGATGAACGATGCTATTTTCAAATTTAAGCGTTATGAGGATGCAAGTCTTACCTATACAGGAATTGACAAACACGAAAGTGATGAAATCGGTGGTTGGGATACAGTTCTTAAACGTGAAGAATATGAAAAGCTGTTCTACAACCAGCAGGCTACAATGGCAGCAAGTCAGAACGAGGATATTTCCGATGAGGAAATAATCATTGAAAAGCCGAAGCCAACTTCAAAACTTGTTGCAACGGCAAAGCCAAATCTTGTTACAGCACAATACGGCGTGAAATCTCCTGTTGCAGAAGAGCCAAAGGTTGAAAAGGTAAAAGAGCCAGAACCTGAAATGGATTTGTCCACTGTAAAAGTCGGCGCAACCGTCAAGCATAAGATTTTCGGTGAAGGTGTTATTGCCAAGCTTAACGACAAGCATATTTACGTTGAATTCAAGGCGGGACAGAAGAATTTTATTTTCCCTGATGCGTTTAAGCAGGGGTTCTTGAAGATATGAAAATAAGGAGCAGACAATTATGGTCTGCTCCTTATTTTTGTTTAATGCGTAAATATTTGTCCCAAACATATTGACTTTGTCCCAATAATAGTATATAATAAATTCAAAGGAGGTTAATGAATATGAAAAAGCAGAATGTATTGAATTTAATTAAATATCATGTTGAAAGGAACGAAAACTCCTTTAGAAATGAAGCAATAAATATTGCTCGTTATTTTGATAGCATTGGTGATGACCAATTAGCAGAATATATTATGGGATTAATCGCAGAGTCAAATTTATATACTCCACAAAGCAGTGATTTCGAAAGTGAGTTTTTAAAACAAGTTGATGTACGAACAGTAGAACCATTGAATTTGCCTTTGGACATTTCAGAGGATATAAAAGGTATTATTAATGCTGTAAATCATAATGTAGGGATAAATAAATTTTTATTTGAAGGATTGCCGGGAAGCGGAAAAACTGAAGCGGTTAAGCACGTCGCAAGATTACTGGATAGAACATTATTCTGCGTTGATTTTGATAACTTAATTGATAGCAAATTAGGCCAAACGAATAAGAATATTGCAAGTGTTTTTAACGAAATAAACTCTTTGCCTTACTCAAACAAAGTAGTTGTTTTATTCGATGAAATTGATGTAATTGCATTAGACAGAATTAACTCAAATGATGTGCGTGAAATGGGAAGAGTAACATCAACTATTTTAAGAGAACTTGACAGATTAACAGATTTAAATAAAGAAATCGTAATAATTGCAACTACAAACCTATTCAAGAATTTTGATAAGGCGTTGATAAGACGATTTGACGCAGTAATAAACTTCAACCGTTATAGCCAAGATGATTTAATTGAGGTTGCTGAATATTATTTTTCGTCTTTTGCAAAAAATTTCAAAGGTATCTCAAAAGATACCAGACTGTTTAAAAAGATACTAAAGGTAACTGCTGAACTTCCTTATCCGGGAGAATTGAAAAATATCATTAAAACATCCTTAGCTTTTAGTGATATTAACCTTGAACATGACTATTTGAGAAGGTTATATAACAGCTTAATCGGTAATCTCGATGGAACTGACGTTAATGAACTGCACGAAAAAGGTTTTACTGTTCGTGAAATTGAAAAATTAAAAGGAGAATCTAAAAGCACTGTATCCCGAAAATTAAATAAGGAGGATGAGTAATTTGAATAATGTGTTGGAACTAAAAGGAAAACGTTTTGTTCAAGCCAACAAGAACGGCAATGGTGGCGGAGCAGCAATGAATAGCAAAGTAATTGTCACAAGTCATCACTTGCTTAAACTTAAAGATAAAATTGAACAGATAAAGAAATATTGGCAACAAGAACAACGTCCTTTTAAAGGTGTTTTAATCAGTGTATACTACAACAAAATTGTTGCCAAAAGCAATCGAATAGCTGGACTCTTCAGGGGCGTTGATTCAAACTTGGCGATAGTCGGTGCAAAATTTAATTCAGAAAAAACAAAGCATATAATCACTTATTTTTTAGATCTTGAAGACTTACAACATACCATCGAACTGTTAACAAAAGCCAACGATATTATGGTTACGCACTTTCAAAATGGCATTAC
>JAFTNX010000015.1 GCA_017451665.1 Oscillospiraceae bacterium
CATATAGAGTTGTGGGAAGAACAAGAGATGACGCTGTGGGGGAATGCTTTGACAAGTGTGCAAGAGTTCTGGGATTTCCTTATCCCGGTGGAAAACACATTGATAACGCTGCGAAAACAGGAAATCCTGACGCATTTTCATTCCCACATCCTAAGGTTACAGGTGGGGAATACGACTTCAGCTTTTCAGGACTTAAAACTGCTGTTATAAACCTTGTTCACAACAACGAACAAAAGGGGATTGCCCTTAATGTAAACGACGTTGCAGCAAGCTTTCAGAAAACAGTGTGCGAAATTTTAACAGAAAAGCTTATGGGAGTTGCAAAGGAAAAGGGATACAAAAAAATCGCTGTTGCAGGGGGAGTTTCTGCTAATTCGGGAGTGCGTGAAAGTATAAGAAAAGCCTGTGAAAAAATGGGCTGTGAGCTTTATGTGCCTGAGCTTTGTTATTGTGGCGACAACGGCGCTATGATTGCTTGTCAGGGGTATTTTGACTACCTTGCAGGCAGACGTGCTGACGAGAGTTTAAACGGAATTGCAACACTTTCATTGGAGGATTTGTAAAATGGCTTTACCTGATTTTAAGAAAACCGAGCAGAACAAAACTGTCGTTCCTGACTGGGCAGAATTTATGAAAGACGGAGAATTTATCAGCTATCAGACAACCTATAAAAGCAAGGTGAATTTTCACCTTTTTGATGAATTTTCATTTTCAGACGGAGAAAAAACGATAAAATACTATGTGTATAATCCTGTAAAACACGGTGCAGATGCTAACGGGAAATACCCTGTTACTATGTGGTTTCACGGAGCAAGCAACTCGCTTATGGGTGAGGGCTGTATTATGTGCTGTGGCGCTGAACAGTATGCTACTCCGAAGTATCAGCAGGAAATGGGCAACGCTTTTGTGATTGTGCCTCTTGCTAACGAAACACGCCTTGAAAACGGACAAATTCTCGGCACATGGAATTGGGAATACACAAGCATTATCAAGAAGATTTTTGACAAGGTCTGTGAAGAAAACAAGGAAAATATTGGCAAGAAATTCATAATGGGGGCTTCATCAGGCGGACTATTCACATGGCAGATGCTTAGTGAAAATCAGGACTTTTTTGACGGGGCAATTGTTATTGCTTCGCCTATTTTTCCTGATGCAGAGGCTTTTGAGAGAATTTCCAAAAGCAAAACTCAGATTATGATTGCACACGGCAGACACGATGAAATGGCTATCTTTGAGGACTGCATTGCGCCGTATATGGATAAGCTTCTGAAGGCTGAAAACTGTCTGTGCTTTTTCCCTGAATGGGTTTACAACGGTGACGGGGGAATTTCGTCAGTATTTTACGGCTTTGAAATGGGACAGCACTGCATGATAAACTGGATTCAGAACAACCTTGTTTTTGACGACGGAACACCTTGCGATGAGCGTATTCCTAAAGGGGTTACAGGCTGGATTAAGGAAATTTGTGACAGATAATATGTAAAAATTTTAAAACACCCTTGGAAATCATTTCCAAAAAGGGTGTTTTTTGCGTCTATGACGTGATTTGTAAACAAATTGTAATCAAAAAATCGTGTTTTTTAATTGACATTTGCTTATAATGATAGTATCATATTTTTATAGAGTGGTAAATTTTTAATTTTTATGTAAAAAAGGAGCTGTATTCTGATAATGGACGACGCCAGTCGAGTGTGTCTCGGACTTGCAGGATGTGTTGCCTGCCTTGTTGTTACTGCTTTTTTAACAGCCTGCGAAACGGCTGTTGTGGAGGTTAACGACAGTAGATTAAAGAAAAATGCCGAGAATGACAAAAAAGCAAAAAGACTTCTGAAACTGGTTTCTAAGCCTACAAGACTGATGACTGCTTCATCTGTTGCAAGAAGCTTTATGATGGTGGTTTTTTCGGTAGTGGCTGCTATGGGGTTCTTTTCACCTCTTAATGATTCGCTTTTAAACAAATTTTCAGTTTCAAAAGACGAAAGCTTGTTTTTTGCAGTAAGCGGGCTAAGCTTATTTATCGTTGTTTTGTGTTCGACCTTTGTGGTATCTGTTTTCGGGGTGATTGCTCCTAAAAAGATAGTTTCTGCAAGGGAAGAAGCTATGGAAGGCTTTGCTTATAATATTGCTTCACTTTATGGATTTTTACTGACCTTGTTTATTCCACTTGAAAGAATAGTTGCATTTTTTGTGATGATTATTTTAAGACTTTTTGGAATAAAGAATATTTCTGAGAGAGAGGCTGTCACCGAAGAAGAAATTCTTATGATGGTTGACGCTGTTAACGAAACGGGAATTATTGAAGAAAGCCAGAAGGAAATGATAAACAACGTTTTTGAATTCAACGAGATTGAAGTAAAAGACGTTATGACTCACAGAACTTCGCTTTTTGCAGTAGATATTAACGCAGAAATTTCTGACGCTGTTAAGATTGTTACCGAGGAGGGGTATTCAAGAATACCTGTTTATGAGGATAGCATTGACAGCATTGTGGGAGTTATTTTTGCGAAGGATTTACTTAAAATCTGGTTTAAGGACCAGGACGAAGAAAAAACTATCCGTGACATTATGCGTGACATAATGTATGTTCCACAGACAAATTCTTGTGGGGAATTGTTTGACGAGTTTACAAAAAGCAAAAATCAGATTGCTGTTGTTGTTGATGAGTACGGTGGAACAGCAGGTATAGTTACAATGGAGGATTTGATTGAATCAATTGTTGGTAATATTCAGGACGAATATGACGACGAGGAAGAGGAAATCGAAGAGATTACTCCGAACACCTTTGATTTGCTTGGAACAGCAGGCTTTGAAGAGGTTATGGAAAGAATAAATGTTACCTATGACGGAGAAAATGATTATGATACCATAGGGGCTTTTGTTATCGACCTGCTTGGTAGATACCCCGAGGAAAATGAAAGACCGTCAGTTTTTTACAAAGGTATTGAATTTTCGGTTATTTCGACCGATGATAAAAAGATAGAGAGGTTAAGAGCTTTAAGGCTTAAAACTGAGGACAGGGAAGAAGATTAACTTAACGAAAGGAACGGTATGGATATGTTTGCAAAACTTAAAAAGACAGCAAGCATTGTTGCAGTACTGCTTGGGTGCATAAGCCTTTGTGCTTGTGAAAACAGCGACAGCAGTAAAGTGACCACAGCTTCACAATCTACTGTTACAAGCTATAACAGTAATCAGAATTATGTTGCGTCACAGACTGAAATTGTCGATGATGAAACTGCGCCTACTGTTACTACTTCCTTATCACAGAGTAGTTCTTCAAGCAAGACTACTACTGCAAAAAAGACTTCTTCTGATTCGAAAACTACTACAACTGCTTCACAGTCCTCATCAGTTTCAACACAGAGCAGTTCGGTTTCTTCTGTAACAACAGATACTGAAACTTCACAGCAGACAACATCTTCTGAAATTGAAGAGCCTGTCGTTGAGCCTGAAATTGACATTACTGAAACTGTAAATGCACAGCTTCTTATTTCACAGCTCCCACAGCAGGATTTGGCTGTTTTTGAAAAAATCAACGAGGCTGTAAACAGCTTCACAAGCGAGGTTACATTCAAGAGTGGGGAGGCTACACAACAGCAGGTTGAAACTGCTTTGCTGATGGTTTCTCTCACAAACCTTGAGGACCACTACGTTTCACCAAAGTATGTTATTTCTGTTGACAATCTTGGGAATGTTTCAAAGCTGATTTTAGAATTTACAAATACACCACAGGAACAGCTTTATGAGCTTACAAAGCTTGACAAGGTGGTTGAAGAAATAATTTCCGGTTGTGACGCTGAAAATGATTATGACGCTGTGATGTATTTCCACGATGAAATTATCAAGCGTTGCAGATATGACGCAAATGCTGAGAATATGCTTTCTGCATACGGCTGTCTTGTTGACGGAAAAGCTGTTTGCGAGGGTTATGCAAAGGCACTTATTCTTCTTTGCACAGAATACGAAATTGAGTGCGTGCCGATAACTGGAAATACCACAAACTCAAACGGTGTTGTTGAGCCTCACATGTGGAATCTTGTTAAGCTTGATGACAAGTGGTATCACTTTGATTTGACATGGGATGACCCTGTTTCTACTCTGGGTGACGATTTTGTAAAGTACGATTATTTTGCAGTAAGCGATGAGGTTATTTCAATTGACCACGAAATCACACCGATTGTTTACTTCACTTATCCTGTTGCTGATGATTCACAGAATGACTATTTCACAAGAAAAGGTCTTGTTTATGATGATGTGGATTTGGCAGTTTCTGATTTTGAAAGAGTTGTAAGCGAGGCTGTTTCAAGGGAAGAAAGATTTGTAAGAATAAGACTTTCTGACGCTGAAAAGTACGGAAAATTCAAGGATATGATTTTTGAATCCCACGACGACAAAATCAAGGAAATCTTTAATATTCTTGCTAAGGCGAGCGAAAACACACAGAGCGAATTCTTTAATCCGAGAAGATACGGAAAGATTTTTGCTGACGACAAGAACATTATCACAATAGTTCTGAATTACGAATAATAAAAAGGGTATCGAGTTTCAGCTCGGTACCCTTAGTTTTTTATGCTTTGCAGTAATCGATAACTGACTTTATAAACTGTCTGCCTTCAGGTGTGGCTGTGAGTTTTTCTGCGTCAGCGTTTAACACCACAACCTTTCCGTTTTTGTGGGAGTATTCATAGAGAAGCCCCAGAACGTGGTTTCTTTCAAAGTTGTCGATTGTCTGAACGATAATGTGCTTATCGGTGTGTTTATCATCGAGAATTTCGCTAACTGAATTTTCTACGATTTCCCACCACTGATGAGTTGAGTAGTATTCCGTCGGGAACTGTGACAAAGCAGGGTGTTTGTCGTCAATGAGAAGTCCCATTGTGCCGACAGGGTTTGGCTTGCCCATCATTTCGGAGATACTTCTGAACATTGGATAACACCAGAAATCAGCACAGTAAAATCCCTTGATTGAATTTGTTACCTTTTCAAGCTGTGGGATAATCAGCACAGTTTTTCCCTGTGAAAGAAGTTCTTCAGCCTCTTTGTTTACACTTTCAAAATGTATGCGCCACTGATGTCAACGCTTTCTGTTTTTGGGTAAAGCCAGAGGGTGTAGGTGTTTTTAATGTCAGTACCGTCAATTTCTACTGTGAAAGTAGCTTTTGATGGTTTTGTTATTTCAGGGAAGATTATTGAAATTTTACCGGCAGAAATGTAATTTTCCCCGTTGTTCTTTATTATTCCACTTGAATATGAGTTGCCTGTTTCTTCACAAACAAAACTGGTTTTTACAGTCTTATTGTCAAGAGAATTATTGCTGAAATTGACAATTTCAATATCGGCATTGAATTCGTCGCCTGACTGGTAGGTATAGCTGTCAAATCTTGCGAGAATTACTATATCGTTACAGAAATTCACCCATTCTTCACGGGTGATATTGCCCTTATTTTCCATAAAAGCGTTTAAAATCCCCACAAGGGCAGTACCCTGACCTGTGAAGTCCTGAAGGTCAAGAAGCTGGAAGCCTGCAAGAGTTTTTGAACGGAAAACAGCCTCAAGCTCTTCCTTATAGCAGGACGCAGCCAGCTTACCACTTGCTCTGAAAAACTTATCGGAAAGGTGAGAAATGCCTTTTTCCTGAAGTCGCTCTCTGAAAACCTCAAAGTTTCTTGCCTTTAACGGGCCTGTGTATTTTTCGATTTCGTTAAAGTCAGGGAAGGTTTCAAACTGACCGATTTCGTGAGTGACAATAGGGACATTCGGAATAAAATCAGCGTCAGCCTCGCTTGCCTTAACGGTTTTCATAGTTGTGCCGAACTGAATCTGAACAGTTCCGTCGGCAGAAACCTCTGTTGAGGAAGCCTTTTTCTTTGGAATAACCAAATCGTCGTAGTGGTGGCGTGTTGACGGTCTGTCAGTCTGGATATGTCCGAGAGGTGCGTCACACATAGCGTATGAGCCTCTTATAAGACGGTCGTTTGCAAGTCTTACCCCTACAAAAAAGTCGTCGTTTTCGATAACATTAGGGAACCACTGGAAGTTATTTGAGCCCTGTGTATAAAGGTGGCGTTTGTCAATTTTTTTGTAGCCACCGATAATTTCATTGATACGGTCTTTATTTCCCCAAAGCTCATTTCCCATTGACATCATACAGAAAGACGGATGATTTCCGAATTCCTTCATCATAAGAAAGCCTTCGTTTATGAGGAATTCCTGTTGTGTGGCGTCGTGCTTTTCTTCGCCCTCAACAGTAATTGTACCCCAGAAAGGAAGCTGTGGTTCCATATAAATTCCCAGCATATCAGCAGCTACAAATGCAGCCTCAGGTGGACAGCAGGTATGGAAACGATAGTGGTTAAAGCCATAGCTTTTTGAAATTGAAAGCACTTCAAGCCATTCGCTGACGGTAGTTGGTGCATAGCCTGTTTTTGGGAAGATAAGTCCGTCGTGTTTTCCACGGAGGAATGTTTTCTTTCCGTTAATTGTGAATTTATCCTTTTCAGCTCTGAATTCACGGAGTCCTGCGATAGTATCATAAACGTCGCCATCGATTTCTATGAAAAGCTGGTAGGTGTTTGGTGAAAATTCGCTCCAGAGTTCAGCTTCAGGCAGGGAATACTCAGCATAAAGCTTTCCGTCAGAAAACGGAAATTCCTTTTCTGAAAAGGTGATATTCTCGTCAGTAAGAGAGGATGCGCTGATTTTTGCAACACCTTCACTCTTCCCGAAAACATCAGCAGAAATCTTAAAGGTCTTGGTATGTATATCACCTTCAACAAAAGCGTTTAAAATATAGCTTTCGCCATAAATTCTAAGGGAAATTTCCCCTGTGATACCATTCCAGTTTGACTGGGTATCCTGTGAGGTCATATGTCCTCCACCTGTTTTATAGCCCTTATTTGCAACGCAGATTTCAATTGTGTTTTCGCCCTCACAAAGCAGGTCTGTAACATCAAAAACGTGAGGGGCAACAAAGCTATCCTGACAGCCTGCATTTTTACCGTTTACATAGACTGTTGAAATTCTTGTTCTTTCAAGAAAAAGCATAGCTTTTCCGTCGGTAAAGCCTTCAAGGTTGATAGTTTTTTTATACCACGCATTACCCTCGAATTTATATTCGTCGGTTAGAAATCCTGTTTCTCTACGGTCGTTTTTCTTGCCTTTTTTGGAAAAAGAAGTGGTTGACGGCAGTGAAATTGTGTCGTTATAACAAATTTCAGCTAAATTTAATTTCATATTTTCATCTAAAAGCAGTTGCCATTCGCCACTAAGGTCAATTTTACTAATCACAATACCCCTCCTTGATTTTTTAAAAATACACAATATACTCTGTTTTTAGCATAACATATATGTTTACATTTTACAAGAGGATTTATCGGTGTTTACAAAAAGTTAATATAAATTATAGTTTCAAATATTTATATTGATTGCATATTTTTATCATAATAGTGCAAATAATTAATCAAATATGAAACTAATGAAAATTTTTAGATTGTAAACGTTTGAAATTCAAATACCCCCTTGAAAAATCTCTTGTATCAGTAGTATAATGGGTTAACTGCGAAAAAGAATTTTAAGCAGGGAAATCAAAAAGGAGGATTGGTAGAAATGTTTCAACTGAAATGGATTTGGAACAATTTGAAAGGCTACCGTGTTATGTACATACTTGCGCTCTGCATAACCGTATGCGTTCAGGCTTTATATCTCACAACGCCGATATTTTCTCAGCAGATTGTTGACACCTTTTTGTCGGGAGAGAACGCAATAGTTAACCTTGAAACAAAAAAGGATTATCTTATTGAGCTTTTGATTTTGATGGTTGCAGCTACTTTTTTAAGAACTGTTTTGCAGTACACAGGTAATATGTGCTATGAAACCTCCACTCAGGGAATGGTTTATAAAATCAGAAATCACCTCTTTAAGACTATTCAGAATCAGGACATGGAATACTACAACAAATACCGTACAGGTGACCTGATGACAAGACTTACAGGTGACCTTGATATGGTTCGTCACTGTATGGCGTGGATTATCAAGGCGATTGTTGAATGTATCTGTCTTTTTACTACAACGTCCATTTATTTTTTAATTGTAAACTGGAAAATGGCACTTTGTCTTTTAGTGCTGACGCCTTTTATCTTTCTGGTAACTCAGATTTTCAAAAAGAAAATCAGACCTATGTACGTTGACCTGAGAGAAAGACTTTCACAGATGAATACTGCTGCACAGGAAAACATCAGTGGTAACAGAGTTGTAAAGGCTTTTGCAAGGGAAGAGTATGAAATTGAGAAATTCCAGGAAAAGAACAAGTATTATTCAGAGGCAAACAAGAAAACTTCACTTATGTGGATTAAGTTTATGCCGATTGTGGATTCACTTGCCGAAGCGTTGCAGATTGTAATGATTTTAGGTGGTGGTATTTTCCTCATCAAGGGCTGGCTTTCAATGGGTGAATACATTGCTTTTTCGGGACTTATCTGGACTCTCTCAAACCCTATGAGACAGTTTGGTATGGTTATCAATGACTTACAGAGATTTACAGCTTCTGCACAGAAGATTATTGAAATCTACTACGCAAAGCCTACTATTGTTGACAAGGATAAGCCTGTTGAAATTGAAAACAGACTCAAGGGCGACATTGAATTTAAAAATGTATCATTCAGCTATGGGGATACTGAAATTCTTCACGATTTGAGCTTTAAAATCAAGGCTGGCGAAACTGTTGCCATTATGGGTGAAACAGGTAGTGGTAAAACTACACTCATTAACCTTATTCCGAGATTTTATGATGTTAATAAGGGCGAGGTTCTTGTTGACGGAGTGAATGTCAAGGAATACAAGCTGAGAGAGCTTCGTGGCGACATCGGTATGGCTACACAGGACGTACTTCTTTATTCGGATACTATTGACGGAAACATTGCTTACGGTGATTCGGATATGCCGGAGGAAGAAGTACAGAAGTGTGCTGAGCTTGCAGCTGCACACGACTTTATTGAAAAGCTTCCTGACGGCTATAACACCATTATTGGTGAACGTGGCGTGGGACTTTCGGGTGGACAAAAGCAGAGAATTTCTCTTGCCCGTGCACTTGCAATCAAACCAAGCGTGCTTATCCTTGACGACACAACTTCAGCTGTTGATATGGAAACAGAAGCACACATTCAGGAAAGTCTTGAAAATCTCGACTTTGACTGCACAAAAATTATTATTGCGCAGCGTATTTCTTCAACAAAGGACGCTGACAAGATTATTATTCTCCGTGACGGCAGAATTACCGAAATGGGTACTCACGATGAGCTTCTCAAAAACAAGGACGGTTATTACCACGAGGTATTCACTCTCCAGAATGAGGGCTTTGAGGAAAGGGGGAATGACTAATGGCACGTAACAAATACGACGTTGACGAAGTGCTTGAAACCCCTTTTGATTTTTCACACTTAAAACGTGCGATGGTTTACATCAAGAGATACAGAGTAAAAATGATAACTGCACTTTTGTTGTCTGCATGTGCTGCTGTATCAGGACTTTTAGGGCCTATTTTTACACAAAAGGCACTTGACGAGTCAATCCCTAACAAGGACATTCAACAGCTTATTTTACTTTGCGTACTGCTTGCTTGTTCAATTGGTATTTCCATTACTTTTTCAGCAATACGTTCAAGAATTATGACTGTTGTAGGTCAGAACATCATTTACGACATAAGAACAGACCTTTTCAAGCATTTGCAGAAATTGCCTTTCCAGTATTATGATGACAGACCACACGGAAAAATTCTTATCAGAGTTGTAAACTATGTAAACTCTGTTTCGGATATGCTTTCAAACGGTATTATAAATGTTATTCTGGAATTTCTGAATATGATTTTCATTACAATATTTATGTTTACCGTAAACGTAAAACTTTCACTTGTGGTACTTGCAGGTCTGCCTGTGTTTATTCTTATGATGTGGGCTATCAAGCGCCGTCAGAGAAGAGCGTGGCAGATGGTTTCAAACAAGAATTCAAACCTTAACGGATACTTGCAGGAAAGCATTACAGGTGCAAGAGTTACACAGATTTTTACCCGTGAGGACGAAAACCAGGTTATCTTTGAAAAGCTTTCTATGGCTTGCAGAAAGAGCTGGATGAGAGCTGTAAAATTCTCAAACCTTGTATGGCCTGCAACCGACAACATTCAGACGGTTATCAGAGCACTTATCTTTGGCGTGGGACTTCTCATAATGACACCTGCGTCGGTATCTCTGGGTACAATCGCTGCTATGACTTCCTACGCATCACGTTTCTGGCATCCGATTATGAGCCTTTCAAACATCTTCAATAACTTCATCAACAACATTGCTTACCTTGAAAGAATTTTTGAAACTCTTGACGAGCCTGTTACTGTTGATGACGTTGAAGGAGCAACAGAGCTTCCGGACATCAAGGGAGATGTTACCTTTGAGAATGTTACTTTTGCTTATGAAGAGGGCAAAAACGTTCTTGAAAATGTCAGCTTTGAGGTTAAGGCAGGAGAGAGTATTGCTCTTGTAGGACCTACGGGTGCAGGTAAATCAACTATCGTAAATCTGATTTCGAGATTTTACAATATCAACGAGGGTGCTGTGAAGATTGACGGACAGGATATTTCCCAGGTTACTTTACATTCGCTGAGAGCACAGATGGGCATTATGCTTCAGGACAGCTTTATTTTCAGTGGAAATATTCTTGACAACATCAGATATGGCAGACTTGATGCTACCGACGAAGAAATTATGAAGGCTGCACAGACAGTTTGTGCTCACGACTTCATAAGCAAAATGGAGGACGGCTATCAGACAGAGGTTAATGAACGTGGTTCTTCGCTTTCACAGGGACAGCGTCAGCTTATTTCCTTTGCGAGAACACTTCTTTCTGACCCTAAGATTTTAATTCTTGACGAAGCTACTTCTTCGATTGACGCAAAGACTGAAAGACTTCTCCAGAAGGGACTTCTTGAGCTTCTCAAGGGCAGAACTTCATTTATTATCGCACACAGACTTTCGACTATTAAAAACTGCGACAGAATTATGTATATCGACCAGAAGGGAATTGTTGAGTGTGGAAGCCACGACGAGCTTCTTGCCAAGAAGGGCGCATACTACAATCTTTATATGTCACAGCATATATATGACAAAATAGCTTAATCAATTGACAATGGACAATTGACAATTGAAAATTAAGTTGTCGGCTTTGCCGACGGATTTTAAAAATTACTCAATATCATTTAAAATGGTAGTGAGTTTTTTGCTGTTATCGGCATTTTTTATTATGTTTTTTCAAATGATGGTGAATTATTGTTTATTTCGACAAAATTGAAAAAAGGTATTGACAAAATATATGTTTTGGTATATAATAAATAAGCTGTCTGATGAACAGCGTTGTCAGAGAAAAAACAATTGTAAAAAAGTTGTGAATGCTATTGACAATTACTTTGAAATGTGATAAAATATATCTTGCGTTTGAAAATAAGTTTTTAAATGCTGGTGTAGCTCAGTTGGTAGAGCAGCTGATTTGTAATCAGCAGGTCGGGGGTTCGAGTCCGTCCACCAGCTCCATTTAATCGCTGAAATTATGTAGGCGATTTTAATATTTATGGGAGAGTTCCCGAGTGGCCAAAGGGGGCAGACTGTAAATCTGTTGCTTCGGCTTCGGTGGTTCGAATCCACCCTCTCCCACCATTTTTAACCGAGAAATCGGTTTTTTAAATACGCGGTAGTTAGTCTATGCTAACTGAGTTTTTGAACAATGATACATTTAGTATCTTTTATTTTTGAGTGGTAGTTAGCTATTGCTAACTCACATAAGGGAGTGGTTTTATGCCTGAGGAATTGCTTGTCAGATATTGTTCTCCTACACTTGCAGGAATAAAAACGGGTAATTTGTTTTCCTGCTTTTGTGAAAGCGTTGATAAAATGCGTGAGGTAGTGAGAGACTGGAATAAGCTTCTAAGAGGTAAGGGGTTAAGAATTCTCCCTTTGAATTATAAAAACAACAGAGCTTTGATTTACGTTTATCGTCCCGGAAAATTAAAGAATGACCTTGAGGACAACAGAGCAGAACGTATTCTTTCGGAAAGAGGATATTTCTGTGATAATTGTCGTAATTGTATTTCTCATCTCAGAAAAAGAATGACTGAATCAGAGGAATTCCCACACGAAATCGGTCTCTTTCTTGGGTATCCTCCCGAAGATGTCTGTGGCTTTATAGAAAACAAGGCGGAATGCTGTAAATGTGTTGGCTGTTGGAAGGTTTACGGTGACGAAGAGGGTGCAAAGAAAACTTTTGAGAAGTATAAAAAATGCACTGAAGAATATTGCAATCTTTTTGCAAATGGAAGGTCGATAGAACGGCTTACGGTTGCCGTTTAATATAATTTTATGAAAGGTTTTGATTTTATGAGTAAAATTGCAGTAGTTTATTGGAG
>JAFTNX010000016.1 GCA_017451665.1 Oscillospiraceae bacterium
ATATTTCACCTCTTGTGAATATTTTTATAATTAAATTATACAACCTATTATGCAAAAAGTCAATATAATTTGGTTAAAATCAATAATAAACATTTGGTGAATAATCATAAAGTCAAATATTTCAGACAAAAAAATCCCCACTCGTGTGAGTGGGGAAGTTGTTATTTAGAAACCAAGAATTTTCTTGAAATCATCTGAAATCTTAACTTCAAGTGCTTCAGCTTCAGCCTTTGTAGCACCGATAGTTGTGTAATATGTCTTAATCTTTGGCTCTGTGCCTGAAGGTCTGATGATAACCTTTGCACCTTCTTCAAGTTCAAATGTCAATACGTCTGACTTAGGAAGTGTGATTTCCTTCTTTTCGCCTGTAACGTAATCTGTGTAAACTGATTCTGTGTAGTCAGCAAAAGCAACAACCTTGAGTCCACCGATTTCCTTAGGGCCGTTTGTTCTCAAATCACTCATGATTTCCTGCATTCTTTCCATACCGCTTGCGCCTTCGCAGGTAAATGACTTAAGTGTCTGAACGTAATTTCCGTACTGCTTATACATATTTTCTCTTGCCTGGAGGAGGGAAATACCCTTTGTTCTGTAAAATGCAGCCATTTCACAGATAAGCATTGAAGCAACAACAGCGTCCTTGTCTCTTACATATGAGCCTGCAAGATAGCCGTAGCTTTCTTCAAAACCGAATACATATCTGTCAGCTTCGCCCTTGTCTTCAAGGAAACCAATCTGCTCGCCGATAAACTTGAATCCTGTGAGAACTTCTCTGAGTTCAACGCCGTATTCGTCAGCAATCTTCTTACAAAGGTCTGTTGTAACAATTGTCTTTACAGCAACAGGTCTTTCAGGCATTGTTCCGTTAGCTGTTCTTTCCTGGAGAATGTACTTGAGGAGCATAGCGCCTACTTCGTTACCTGTGAAAAGTACATAATCGCCGTCAGGGTCAGGAACTGCAATACCAACTCTGTCACAGTCAGGGTCAGTAGCAAGCAAAAGGTCAGGCTTAACCTTGTCGCAGTATTCAAGTCCCTTCATAAGAGCTTCCTTGATTTCTGGGTTTGGATATGGACAAGTAGGGAAGTTTCCGTCCGGATTTTCCTGTTCCTTAACAATAGTAACATCCTTGATGCCGATTTTGTCAAGAATTGCTCTTACAGGCTTGTTTCCTGCACCGTTAAGTGGTGTGTAAACAACCTTGAGTCCGCTGTCAGCAACAAGTTCAGTGTGAACGCCCTGTTCAGAATCCTTATCAAGGTATCTGTCAATAACGTCCTTTTTAATATAGTTAATCATTCCACTTTCGAGACCTTCTTCAAAGCTCATAAGCTTTGCACCGTCGAACATAGGAACGTTGTTAATCTTTCCGATAACTGTTTCAGCAACTTCAAGAGTAATCTGACAACCGTCTTCACCATAAACCTTGTAGCCGTTGTACTTAGCAGGGTTGTGCGAAGCAGTAACAACGATACCAGCGCTGCACTTCAAATCTCTTACAGCCCATGAAAGCATAGGTGTTGGCATAAGTTCATCATAAAGGTGAACCTTGATTCCGTTAGCAGCTAAAACTCTTGCAGCTTCTCTTGCAAAAACGTCAGACTTGATTCTGCTGTCGTGTGCAATAGCAACTGAGCCGTTTTCAAATGAACCATTAACGTAGTCAGCAAGTCCCTGTGTAGCTCTTCTAATAGTATAAATGTTAAGTCTGTATGAGCCTGCACCGATAACGCCTCTCAAGCCACCTGTACCAAATTCCAAATCTCTGTAAAATCTGTCAAGAATAGCCTCGTCGTTACCTTCGATAGATTTAAGCTCTGTCTGTAAATCAGCATCATCAACAGCCTTTTCGCACCAGAGAGCATATAATTCCTTTTCAGTCATTTTTATCCAGTCCTTTCAAACAAGAATATTTCATTTAATAATAGTAACCCATAATAGTTGTATTTTATATTATAGCATAAAATTCAAAAGTTGCAACACCTAAAAAACAATTTTAACTTTTTATCTACAATAAAACGATTTCTTTAAAAGAATTTTTGTAAAATTCAATGAAATTTAAAAATTCAAACTCAAAAATTTGAAACAAAAAAGGCTACAAAAATGCTCTTTCGGGGAATGAATGTCAACAACATTGTGAAATTGCATAAAAACACAAGAAAAATCGGCTTTTGAGTGGTAAAAATAACGTATTCTTAAAAATATAAAAAAATCCCTTGACAATTGACTTTAAATATAGTATACTTGTAAAATGTATCAATATGGAGTTTTGTGCCTTAACTGACAAAAACAAGCCTGAAATCAAGCGTAAAATATGCGACATTTTTCGGCAGTTTTTTGTGAAAAAGTGCAGACTTTTTGGTACGATTATGAATTTTAACTTTTGCAATTAACGTTGTTGCAAAAGATGAAGTTATTATTTTACAAGGAGTGATTCAGCCTATGGTAAATGTCAAGGACGTGAAGCTTGGCAAAAACACACGTAAAAGTTTTGCTAAGATAAATGAAATCTTGGAAATGCCAAATCTTATCGAGGTACAGAAGAATTCTTACAAGTGGTTCATTGATGAAGGACTGAGAGAGGTATTCAGAGATGTAGGAACCATCACAGATTACAATGGTATTCTCGAACTCAATTTCGTGGATTTCAGAATCGACGAAACTCCGAAGTAAACAGCTGCAGAATGTAATGAAAGAGACGTTACTTATTCTGCTGCACTCAGAGTTACTGCAAGACTTAACAACACCGAAACAGGCGAAATTAAGGAAAGCGAAGTATATATGGGCGATTTTCCACTTATGACAGACAGTGGAACATTCGTTATTAACGGAGCTGAACGAGTTATCGTATCACAGCTTGTCCGTTCACCTGGCGTATATTACGCAGTTGAAAAGGATAAGACAGGTAAGGACCTCTTTAAGTCAACTGTTATTCCTAACAGAGGTGCTTGGCTTGAATACGAAATGGATTCAAACGACGTTGTTTATGTAAGAATCGACAAGAACAGAAAGATTCCTCTTACAACATTCCTCCGTTCACTCGGACTTGGAACAAACGAACAGCTTGAGGACGTTTTCTGTAACGACCATAGACTCAACCAGACTATCCTTCTCCAGAAGGACCAGACTGTAAACAGGGAAGAAGCTCTTCTTGAAGTTTATAAGAAGCTTCGTCCGGGCGAGCCACCAACGGTTGACAGCGCTGAAACTCACCTTAACAATCTCTTCTTTGACGCAAGAAGATACGACCTTTCAAGATTCGGTCGTTATAAATACAATAAAAAGCTCGGCGTAGCTTCAAGACTTGCCGGCCACATTCTCTCAAGAGACGTAATCAACCCACTTACCGGTGAAATTATGGCTCAGGCTGGCGAACTTATCAAGTACGACAGAGCTGTTGAAATCGAAGCTGCAGGTGTTTATGAAGTTTATGTAACTGTTGAAGTTAAGGAATTTGTAAACATCAATGGCGAAAATACTGTAAGAACTGATAATAAGGAAGTTAAGATTATCGGTAACGGTATGGTTGATATCAATAAGTATATCGACTTTGACGCAACAGAATACGGAATTAACGAAAAGGTATCTTTCAAGGCTCTTAAGG
The DNA here is from genome assembly GCA_017451665.1 of Oscillospiraceae bacterium. Classification (GTDB taxonomy): domain Bacteria; phylum Bacillota; class Clostridia; order Oscillospirales; family Ruminococcaceae; genus JAAZZIT01. Next base: position 3,605 of record JAFTNX010000016.1, read on the forward strand.
AAATCCTTGAAGGTAGTGAAAATGAAGAAGAACTCAGAGAAAATATCAGACTCAGAGCTGATGACCTCGTTCCAAAGCATATCACACTTGACGATATCTATGCATCTGTTTCATACTTCCTTAATCTCTGTGAAGGCGTTGGTCTTGTTGACGACATCGACCACCTCGGAAACAGACGTATCCGTTCAGTAGGCGAACTTCTCCAGAATCAGTTCAGAATCGGTTTCACAAGAATGGAAAGAGTTGTTCGTGAAAGAATGAACACTCAGTCACAGGAAACAGATGTAATCACTCCTGCTGCACTTATCAATATCAGACCTATTACTGCTGCAATCAAGGAATTCTTCGGTTCATCACCACTTTCACAGTTCATGGACCAGAATAACCCACTTGCAGAGCTTACACATAAGAGAAGACTTTCAGCTCTCGGTCCTGGCGGTCTTTCAAGAGACAGAGCCGGATTTGAAGTTCGAGACGTACACTACTCACACTACGGCAGAATGTGTCCTATCGAAACTCCTGAAGGTCCTAACATCGGTCTTATCTCATACCTTGCATCATTTGCAAGAATTAACGAATACGGCTTTATCGAAGCTCCTTATAGAAAGGTAGATAAGGAAACTGGTAAGGTTACTGACGAAGTTGTTTATATGACAGCTGACGTTGAAGATAACTATGTTGTTGCTCAGGCAAACGAACCACTCAATGAAGATGGTACATTTGCTAAGAAGAGAGTTAACGGACGTTATCGTGACCAGATTTCTGAATTTGATAATGACCAGATTGACTACGTTGACGTTTCACCAAGAATGATGGTATCAGTAGCTACTGCTTGTATCCCATTCCTTGAAAACGACGACGCAAACCGTGCCCTCATGGGTTCAAACATGCAGCGTCAGGCTGTTCCACTTCTTAAGACAGAATCACCAATCGTTGGTACAGGTATGGAATATAAGGCTTGTGTTGACTCAGGTGTTGCTGTTGTATCAGAAAAAGCAGGCGTTGTTGAAAGCGTTGACGCTGATAAGATTGTTGTTAAGGAAGACGACGGAAATATCCGTACCTATAACCTTACAAAGTTCAAGCGTTCAAATGCCGGTACTTGTACAAACCAGAGACCTATCGTTGATAAGGGTGAGAGAATTGAAGCTCATCAGGTTATCGGTGACGGTCCTGCTACCTGCAATGGTGAACTTTCTCTCGGTAAGAATGCCCTCATCGGCTTTATGACATGGGAAGGTTATAACTACGAAGACGCTGTTCTTCTTAACGAAAACCTCGTTAAGGAAGACAGATATACTTCAATTCATATCGAAGAATACGAAATCGAGTGCCGTGATACCAAGCTCGGACCTGAGGAAATCACAAGAGATATTCCAAACGTAGGTGAGGACGCTCTTAAGGATTTGGACGAAAATGGTATTATCAGAATCGGTGCAGAAGTTCGTTCCGGCGATATTCTCGTAGGTAAGGTTACACCAAAGGGTGAAACTGAACTTACTGCTGAAGAAAGACTCTTAAGAGCAATTTTCGGCGAAAAGGCAAGAGAAGTAAGAGATACATCACTGCGCGTACCGCACGGTGAATCAGGTATCGTTGTTGATGTTAAGATGTTTACACGTGAAAACGGCGACGAGCTCCCG
>JAFTNX010000159.1 GCA_017451665.1 Oscillospiraceae bacterium
TAATTCTGCCTGAATTCTGTTCCTTTGACCAGTCGTTTATGATGGTCTGCTGTGTTGGTTTTGTAGCTATCGGCAAAAGTACCGCCTTGTTAATGCCCCATTCGTCCATTCGCTCAATTGTCTGTGAAACAAGTCCTCTTGTGAATGGCTTTATGTCGGCAATTACCTCTAAATTTGAAATTGCTTTTTCTGCAACTTTTTCGTTGAATGAATGTGTGTGAAAGTCGATTTTCATATAAAATTCCTCGAGTATTGTAAAATTTCCTATATTATTTTATCACTATTATCTGCTTTTTTCAATAAAAAAATCAAAAAAATTTTTTTCAAAACCTCTTGACAAATAAAAAACACAGGTGTATAATTTATCCTGTTAAAGCAACAAAGAAAATGAAAGGAATTTTAAAGTATGACAGCTTCAATATCTGCATTAGTCTTTACATTTACATACTTTTTTAGCTTGAGCTTTTTTGGTTTCAAGTTTTTTTGGCGTGTAGAAAAAGACTGCGACAGATGTGCAAGTTAGGATATTTTAAGTATTACTTGTAGATATTATCCGTAGTCTTTTTGGGAAGACTGCGGATTTTTTGTTGTAAATTTATATTTTTGGAGGAATAGAAAATGATTATCATCTTGAAGGACAATGCACAGGAAAAACAGATTGACGAGCTCGTGGAGTGGGTATCAGGATTTGGCGTTAAAACAAATCTCGTAAACGGTGTTCACCAGAGAATTATCGGACTTATCGGCGACACAACAAGAATTGACGTTGAATCAGTACAGGCTAAGGATATTGTTGAACAGGTTAAGCGTGTTCAGGAACCATATAAGAATGCTAACAGACGTTTTCACCCGGACGATACAGTTATCGAAGTAAGAGGAAGAAAGCTCGGTGGGGGTACCCTTAACGTTATCGCAGGCCCTTGCTCTGTTGAATGCGAAGACCAGATTCTGCAGACTGCTATCGCTGTCAAGGAGGCAGGTGCAACAATGCTCAGAGGTGGCGCTTTCAAGCCAAGAACTTCACCTTACGCATTCCAGGGACTTGGTAAGGAGGGTATTGACCTTCTTGTCAAGGCAAGAGAAATCACAGGACTTCCAATCGTAACAGAAATTATGGACCTTTCTGACCTTGACCTTTTCGCTGACGTTGACATTGTTCAGGTTGGCGCAAGAAATATGCAGAACTTCACACTTTTAAAGGAGCTTGGAAAGAGCGACAAGCCTGTTCTTCTCAAGAGAGGACTTTCAAGCACATTGCAGGAACTTCTTATGTCTGCTGAATACATTATGGCAGGTGGAAACTCAAAGGTAATTCTCTGTGAAAGAGGTATCAGAACTTTTGAACCAAAGACAAGAAATACTCTTGACCTTTCAGCTGTTCCACTTTTAAAGCACCACTCACACCTTCCTGTTGTAATTGACCCATCACACGCAACAGGTATTGCAAAGCTTGTTGAACCAATGTCACTTGCAGCAGTAGCTTCAGGCTGTGACGCTCTTGAAATTGAAGTTCACGTTGACCCTAAGAATGCTTGGAGTGATGGCGCACAGTCACTTACACCTGAACAGTTCAAGGAAACAATGAGAAAAATCAAGGCTATGACAGAATTCTGTGGAAAGCCACTTGATATTTAATCAGTTTAAAAAAGGCAGTTTATCTGCCTTTTTTGGTTTACAAAAAGTGAAAAATGTGGTATAATTATAATGTATTTTAATTTACAAGAGATTAAGATAAGGATTTGATTTTATGAAGTTTAATTGTCAGTTGAAGCGAGTTGTTGACGACTCTTATGATATTGAAATAGGTCACGGACTTTTTGATACCCTTATGAATGATTTGAAAAACGGACTTGTTGGAAAAGTGCGTAAATTCGCAGTAATTACCGATAGTAAAGTTTTTGACCTTTACGGGGAAGCCCTTCAAAAAAGCCTTGTTGACGCAGGCTTTGAGGCTGAACTTTTTGTTTTTCCTGAGGGCGAAAAATCAAAAACAAGAGAAACCAAGGCTTTCATTGAGGACAGTATGTTGAGTATGGGATTTCGCCGTGACTGTTGCGTAATTGCACTTGGTGGTGGAGTTGTAACAGACCTTTCAGGTTTCCTTGCAGGCACATACGGACGTGGAGTACCTTTTATAAACTACGCTACAACACTTCTTTCGGCAGCTGATGCGTCAGTTGGTGGAAAGACAGCTGTTGACACACCTCTGGCAACAAACCTTATCGGACTTTTTAACCAGCCTAAAAAGGTTTACATAGATATTGATACTTGGAAAACTCTTCCTGAAAGACAGCTTTCAAGCGGACTTTCTGAAACTATCAAGCACGCTTGCCTTGGTGATGCTGTGATGTTTGATTTTCTTGAAGAAAATATCGAAAAGATTTTTCAGTTTGATATTGACGCTTGCGAATATATTGCAAACAAAAACTGTGAAATCAAGTATAATGTGGTTATGCAGGACGAGAGGGAAAGCGGACTTCGTGAGATTTTAAATTTAGGTCACACGGTTGGCAGAGCTATTGAAACAGTAAGCGATTATCAGCTTTTGCACGGCGAGGCTTTAGCTATCGGAATGGTAGCTCAGGTTAAGCTTGGGGAAAAGCTTGGGTTTATCTCAAAGGAAAATGCAGAAAGGGTTATTTCTCTTTATGAAAGAGCAAAGCTTCCTGTAAAAATTCCTGAGTATATTGACAAGACAGCCCTTGTTAAAAAGCTTTATACCGATAAAAAGGTGAGAAACGGCAAGCTGAGATTTGTTTTCCAAAAGGAAATCGGCGACGTTATGGCTTTTGGTGAAAATATTTTTGCAAAGGAAATTGCAGAGAACGAAATCGCTGAAATAATTTTAAGTATGTAGTTATAAATGAGATGAGGACTTTTTATGGACATAAAAATCACACCTAACAGGCTTTCGGGCAAGGTGACTGTGCCACCCTCAAAAAGCGTTGCACACAGACTTATTATCTGCGCTGCCTTTGCTGACGGCAGGTCTGTTATTGAAAATATTGCGCCATCAAAGGACATTATCGCAACTGCCTCTGCTATGAAGGCTTTTGGTGCTGATATTAACCTTAAAGACGGAAAAGCGTATGTTGACGGAATAGGTGAAATTCCAAAAAAAGCTGTGGTTGACTGCTGTGAATCAGGCTCAACTTTGAGATTTTTAATTCCTGTTGCAACAGCACTTGGTATAGAAACTGAATTTCACGGCGAGGGAAAGCTCCCTGAAAGACCGATAACACCATACCTTGAAGCTCTGCCTTGTCATAATGTCAGCTTCGACTATAATAATACAATGCCTTTTTCAGTTTCGGGAAAGATGACAGCAGGTCTTTATAAAATCGGTGGGGATATTTCTTCACAGTTTATTACGGGACTTTTGCTCGGACTTTCACTTCTTGACGAGGACAGCGAAATTGAACTTACTTCACATCTTGAATCAAAACCGTATGTTGACATAACTATCAACGCTATGAAAAAATTCGGAGTTGAGGTTTCGGAAACCCAAAAGGGATACTATATAAAAGGTGGACAAAAATATAAGCCTTGCGATATGGTTTGCGAGGGGGATTATTCACAGTCGGCATTTTTCTATGTGGCAAATTCCTTGGGTGGAAATATTGATATTTCGGGGCTTTGTGAGGAAAGTGCACAGGGCGATAAGAAAATTGTTGAAATCTGTGAGAAAATAGTGTATAATAAAAATGGTGGTCTGAAACCATTTAAGCTTGATTGTTCAGATATACCTGACCTTGTACCTGTTCTGACGGTGCTTGGTTGCTTTTGTGAAGGTACTTCGGAGATTTATAACGTTGCAAGACTCCGTATTAAGGAATGTGACAGACTTGAGGCTATTTCTGATTGTCTTAACAGACTGGGTGGAAAGGTTGAGGCTTTTGCTGACAGACTTGTTATTACAGGCGTCAAGGAATTGTCGGGAGGCGAGGTTTCAAGCTATAACGACCATAGAATTGCTATGTCTATGGCTGTGGCTTCACAAAAATGCACAGCCCCTCTTGTTGTAAAGGGTGCCCAGTGCGTAAGCAAGTCCTACCCTGATTTCTGGGAGATTTTTAAGGGACTTGACGGAATTTATCAAGAAGTTTGACAATTTTGATTGGAGGAAATAAAATGTCATCAATTTGGAATCACAATATAAGCGTGCAGATTTTCGGGGAAAGCCACGGACCTGCAATCGGAGTTGTTATGGATAATATCCCTGCCGGGGAATATATTGACATCGACAAGCTTGTGGAATTTATGTCAAGACGTGCCCCAAAGAAGAATAAGACTTCTACACAGCGTCGTGAAAGCGATATGCCACAGATTATGTCTGGTTTCCTGAACAACAAGACAACAGGCACACCTCTTTGTGCATTCATAAATAATACTGATACTCATTCACAGGATTATCAGAATATTTCACGCCTTGCAAGACCTGGCCACGCTGACTATACAGGTGCACTCAGATACAGCGGATTTAATGACGTAAGAGGTGGAGGCCATTTTTCAGGAAGACTTACAGCACCACTTTGCTTTGCAGGTGCAGTTGCCGGACAGATTCTTGAAAAGAGAGGAATTTATACAGGCGCTCATATTCTTGAAGTGCATGGTGTAAAGGACGATTCAATCGACCCTATTTCTGTTACAAGAGATAAGATTGTTACAATGAGAAAAAATGAATTCCCTGTTATAAATGAAGAAAAGGGAAAGAAGATGATTGCTGAAATCGAAAAGGCAGCGTCATTCGGCGATAGCGTAGGTGGAGTTGTTGAATGTGTTTCAATTAACGTGCCTGCTGGTATCGGCAGCCCTATGTTTGACGGTATTGAAAATAGTATCGCTCAGCTTATTTTCGGAATTCCTGCAGTTAAGGGACTTGAATTCGGTGTAGGATTCAACAGTGCTAAAATGCTGGGAAGCGAAAATAATGACGAATTCTATGTAAACGAAGTGGGCCACGTTGTTACAAGAACAAATAACCACGGCGGTATTCTTGGTGGTATTACTTCCGGAATGCCTATCACTCTCAGAGTGGCATTCAAGCCAACACCTTCAATTTCAAAGCCACAGCAGACAGTGGATTTAAATAGTATGACAAACAGCACTCTTGAAATCAAGGGCAGACATGACCCTTGCGTAGTGCCAAGAGCTGTACCTGTTGTTGAGGCTGCAGTTAATATTGCAATTCTCTCTCATATGCTTGATTACCCTAATTTCTAAAGGAGATTTTTCGTGAAAATATCTGATTTTGATTTTTCTGAACTTAATAATATAGACGACATCTATGCAGTGAAAATTCTGCTCTGCTACTTTTTAAATAAGGTTAACAGACCTGTTACTCCAAATCAGCTTCTGGAAATCGCCACAAGCACAAATATCGTGAATTATTTTTCCTATAATCACGCTGTGGAATCTATGCTTGAAAACGGTCTTATCTGTGAAACTGAGATTGACGGGGAACTTAACTATAAGCTTACTGAAAAGGGGAGAATAGGCGCTGAGGAATTTAAAACTATGGCGCCTAAATCTGCAAGAGAAAGAATTCTCACAGAAGGTCTGAGATTTTTTGCAAGACTTAAAAATGAAAATACCGTAAGCTTTGAAATTTTTGAAAACGAAAAGGGCTGTGAAATCAAATGTACCTGCGTTGATAATGAATTGAAGCTTATGGAGCTTAAGCTTTTTGCACCTGATATGGAACAGGCAGAGCTTATTAAAAATAAAATCAGAATGAATCCACAGGGCTTTTATCAGAAGGTTATGGACTTTGTTCTGGATAATGAGGAGTATGTTCCGAATGTTAAGGACTGACGAAAGTCGGTCCTTTTTTGTGCGCTTTTTCGGGAATATTATTTGCGTAGTGGCAATTTTGTATAGTTTATTATTACTAAATTGTGGCAAGTTGTGACTTTCGACAAAAAGCGATTTTTTTCGATTTTTTGCTTGACTTTGAGGTGTATTTGTGTTAATATAAATAAGTCGCCTGACGGGGGCTGAAAAAAGTTGAAAGAAATTTCAAAAAAGCACTTGACAGAGCGAAAAATAAGTGATATAATAGATAAGCACTCTCGAGGAGAGTGGTGATTAAAGGATATCACACAGCACTTTGAAAATTGAACAAAGACGAAGAATAACCAACCCTTGGAAATTACTTTTGAGTAATTCTAAAAGAAGGTCAAGTAGAAGACTAAAAAATGATACACAGTCAGTGAAA
>JAFTNX010000160.1 GCA_017451665.1 Oscillospiraceae bacterium
ACCATTTACAACAGCAAATCCGTCAACAATGCAGATGCCCTTTTCGTTACACACTGCCACGCAGTCGCCAAATCCAAGACAACCACTTTTGCAAAGATTTGAACCAGGGTAATATTTGTTTGCAGCCTTGCAGGACTGGGTTCCGTCGTAGTTATATTTGTGGCTTGCCACATCGCAACCACCCTTGCACTTTACAAATGCAACCTTTTCTTCCATTTCAACATCGCCAACACCCATAATCTCCCCAAGCTTTTTGGCACATTCGCCACCACCCGGCTTACAGAGGTTACAGGCAGCACCACCTAAAATTGCGTCAGCGTAGTCATTACAACCCGAAAAACCACAGCTTCCGCAGTTTATTTGTGGCAAAGCCTCTTGTAAGGCTTCAAGTCGCTCGTCAGATTTTACCTCAAAAACCTTTGAAGCAACTGTAAGTAAAACTCCCGAAACAGCACCGATTACACCAAATGCCACAACAGGAACTATTATTTCTACCATACCAAGAACATTCCTTTCTTAAATGTGAATTTGACACGCAAAAGGGTTAGGGGCACACGCCCCGAGGTTCCCCTTTTTCTTCACGAATTTTCAGCCTCGCCGTTTGTCAGACTTTGGATAAAAGCAAACGAATAATAGGCGAGAGGAGGGTTAAGGGCACACGCCCCGAAGTTCCCCTTTTTCTTCACGAATTTCAGCCTCGCCGTTTCTCTTTTTTAATTCCAAAACCAATTAAGGATAGGCGAGAGGAGGGTTAAGGGCACACGCCCTTAAAGACCGGAGAAGCCCATAAAGCTGATTGATACGATTGATGCTGCAATAAGAGTTGCAGGCACACCCTTGAAGGTTTCAGGAATGTCAGCGTGTTCAATTCTCGTTCTTACACCTGAGAAAAGGAGAAGTGCAAGAGTAAATGCAAGACCTGTTCCAAGTGCGTTAGTAAGAGAGGTAATAAATCCGTATTCCTCGTCAATGTTTGTGATAGTTACGCCCAGAACTGCACAGTTTGTTGTGATAAGCGGGAGATAAACTCCAAGCGCCTTGTAAAGAGGAGGCAAAACCTTTTTAAGTGCGATTTCCACAAGCTGAACAAAAAGTGCAATAATGAGAATAAATGCGATAGTTTTTAAGTATTCAACCTCCATAGGTACAAGGAGGAATTTGTATACAGGGAATGTAACAGCTGTTGCACATACCATTACAAAAATAACTGCAATTCCCATACCTATGGCATTTTTAACCTTTTTGGAAACCCCTAAAAACGGGCAGATACCGTTAAACTGTGACAAAACAATGTTGTCAACAAGTATAGCCGAAATCATCAGAACGATAAGCTCTTTCATTAAGCGTTACCTCCTTCCGATTTTTCACCACAGTTAGCCTTTGAGCAGTTTTTAGCGTTAGGACAACCACTGCAGCCCATTTCCTGAGGTGGCTTTCTGTTTGCAAGCTTGTTTACTGCTGCGATAACACAGCCAAGCACGAAAAATCCACCGGCAGGCATAATAAATACGCTCATAGGAGGCACAGCCTCAGGAATTACCTGAAAACCAAACCACTGACCTGCGCCAAAAAGCTCTCTTATGCTTCCCATAATGAAAAGTGCCAGCGTAAAGCCGATACCCATACCGATAGCGTCACATATCGACGGCAAAAGCTTGTTTTTGCTTGCAAAAACCTCTGCTCTGCCAAGGATAATACAGTTTACAGTGATAAGTGGGAGAAAAATTCCCAGCGCCGAATGAAGCGAAGGTATGTAAGCCTTCAGAAGAAGTTCAATTGCAGTAACAAAGCCTGCTATGATAACAATATAGCTTGGAAGTCTTACTGCCTTTGGGATAACGTTTTTAAGAAGTGAAATTACAATGTTTGAGCCTAAAAGTACAAAGGTTGTTGCAACCCCCATACCGATAGCATTTGACGCTGAAACAGTAACAGCCAGCGTCGGACACATACCCAAAAGTGTTACAAGGGTAGGATTTTCCTTGATAATTCCCTTTGTAAGTTCCTTGAAATTACTCATGAAAAAATCTCCTCCTTGTGTTCAGAATAGGTTTTAAGGGCAGTTGCTACTGCACTCTTTACGCCCTTTGAAGAAAATGTCGCACCTGTAATGGTATCAACATCAGAAACAGCATTTTTATCTGTTGCACCCTTGAAGTTTTCAAGCCATTTTTCGTCCTCGACCTTAGTGCCGACACCCTTTGTTTCCTTGATTTCCACAAAAGAAATTCCCTCAACAGCACCGTCAGCGTTAATGCCTACAAGCACATGAAGTCCTCCCTTTGCGTATCCGTCCTCCACGATTTCAAAAACGCAGAGGTTTTTTTCTTTACAAACTATAATCTGTTCAACACCCTCATAGGAAAGAGGAACTTTTTCTTCTCCGTCAGACTCCTTGAGAATGATTTCAAATTCATCTTTCTTGTCGTTAAAGATTTCAAGACAGCCGTCCTTTAACGCGTCGGTCATAACCCCTGTATTATCCACATAAGTGAGGTTATAAACCACAATTACCAGCCCCGAAATAACCACGCAGATTATCATAAGCACCAGAGCAGGCAGAATTTTGTCTTTAAGTTTCACAGCCTACCCCTCCTTTGCACCAAGTGGTTTTTTTCTTGTTGCCATATCTATGTAAGGTGTAATAATGTTCATAAGAAGAATTGCATAGGATACACCCTCGGCAGATGACGCATAAAATCTTATTACGCAGGTGATAATTCCACAGCCCACACCAAAAATCAGCTTTCCGATTTTTGTAGTAGGTGAAGTAACATAATCTGTTGCCATAAAGAATGCACCCAAAAGAAGTCCACCTGAAAGAATCTGATAAACAGGGTCTTTTCCTGCAAGAAGTGAGAAAATTCCCACTGTGCCGATATAAGCTAACGGAATATGCCATGTGATAATTCTCATACAGAGAAGATACACGCCACCGATTAAAATAGCAAGCGCACACACTTCACCAAGACAGCCCGAAATATTTCCGAAAAGCAGGTCCTTGTAGCTTGCTTTTCCTGTTGCAAGTGGGGTAGCCTGAGTTACAACATCTGTACTTCTGTAATAAAACGGTTCAACAAATGTTGTCATTGCCTCAGCAAAGGAAAGTGTCAGAACAATTCTTCCTACGATAGCAGGATTTGCAAAATTCTGTCCCAGACCTCCGAAAAGCATTTTTGTAATAACAATTGCCACAAAAGTTCCTATAACCATCATCCACAACGGCAGAGTTGCAGGAACGTTAAAGCTTAAAAGAATACCAGTAACAACAGCCGAAAGGTCGTCGGTAGTATCCTTTTTCTTTGTAATCACGCAAAAGAGCTTTTCCCACAAAAGGCACATAGCCACAGAAAGCCCCATAAGCATAAGTGCACTTCCTCCGAAAATAAGCACGCCAGCTATTATCATCGGAAAAAGACCTATAATAACGTGAGTCATCACGTTAGCAGTCGTCATCTCACTTTTTATATGTGGTGACGGCGATACAGTCAGCTTTGACATAACAAAAACCTCATTACTCTTTATAATTTATTTTCTTGGCAGAAGTGCCTTTGCAAGCTGATTTTTTTCAGCAAGATTTCTTTTTGCAGGACATACATACGAACAACTTCCACAGTTCATACAAAGGTTAACCTTTAATTTCTTCAGGCTGTCAACGTCCTTTGTATCGTATGCCTTTTCAAGAAGTGTCGGCATAAGATTAAGAGGACAGGCGTCCATACATCTTCCACATCTGATACAGTTTGTCATAACGTTCTGCTTTTCGTTTTTCTTGAATGCAAGCAAAGCGTTATTTGTCTTACATACAGGCGTATCCACATCATAAAGGCACATTCCCATCATCGGGCCACCTGCCAACAGCTTATCTGCGATTTCCACATTACAGTCTGCGAATTTCAACACCTCAGAAACAGCCATACCCACAGGCACTCTCACGTTGCAAGGTGTTCTCACGATGTCCCCGTCAACTGTAATTCTCTTTGAAACAAGTGGCATACCTGTTTTTGTATATCTGTTAATAAAGCCTGCTGTCGTGCAGTTCATAACCATTGCCCCGACGCTTGACGGAAGCTCACCTTCTTTGATAATCTTTCCAAGAGCAGAAAAAACAATTACCTTTTCAGCTCCCTGCGGATAGCTTGATTTCAGCTTGACAATATGGATATTCTCATCATTTTTACAGATTTCTGTAAGCTTTTTAATAGCCTCAGGCTTGTTGTCCTCAATACAGATATATGCGTTCGGAATTTCCAGATACTTCATAACAAGCTTAACGCCTTCATAAACGTCATCTGTATTTTCTATAAGTTCACGATAGTCGCTTGTAATATAAGGCTCACATTCAGCACCATTAATTACAAGGCTGTCGATAGGTGTTTTTTCCTTGTCAAAATTAAGCTTTATGTGTGTCGGGAAGCCTGCACCACCCATACCACAACAGCCCGACTCCTTGACTGCCTTTATAAAGCTTTCTCTGTCAGAAATTTCAGGTGGCTTTACGCTTTCACAAACCTCCTGAAGCCCGTCGGTTTCAATAACCACAGCCTTACAAGGTCGTCCGTTTGCAGGAAGATAATCGACTATTTCAACAACCTTTCCCGAAACGCTTGAATGAAGAGGTGTTGACATAAAAGCATCAGTGTCGCCGATTTTTTGTCCCACCTTAACCAAATCTCCCACCTTAACCAAAGGCTCGCAGTTCATTCCAAGGTGCTGACACATCGGAATTTTGACCTTTTCAGGCAGTGGAATATCCACCGTTTCAGCCTGATTGGTATTTTTAAAATGAGGTATTCTGATTTTATTCATAATCATAAAAAGCCTCTCCTATCTATAAATTACTGTAAAACTCTCATCTTTAAGGGAAAAATCCCCTTTTAATTCTTCGGAAATTACAATCTCCTTATTTTCAGTTACCACAACAAGAGAAATGTCCTCTCTCTTAAAGAATTCATCAAGGCCTGCCTCACCTTTAATGTATATACAGGTTGAAAGAAAATCTGTTTCAATCCCACTTTGTCCGATAACAGTTACCGACAAAAGGTCGCTTTTAACAGGTTTTCCTGTGCTTAAATCAATAATGTGGCAGTATTTTTCACCGTCACGCTCAAAAAATCTTTCATATCCACCCGATGTGGAAACAAAACATTCCGTAAGGGAAAGAGTACCTAAATTCTTGTCCTTGTCAAGTGGATTGTTAACCCCCACCGAAAACTTCTCCCCGTCAGGCTTTTCACCATACATAAGCGACGACGAGCCAAAGCTGACAATAGCACATTTTTCCTTGTTTTTGTCGAATTTCTTTTTGAGCAAATCACAAGCGTAACCCTTAGCCACGCTTCCTAAGTTGATTTTACCCTTAATTAAAGTAGCTTTTTTGTCGGAAATTGTGAGATTTTCAATTCCGATATTCAAAAGCTCCTTTGAAATTTCCTCATCTGTGGGAATTTTCCCCTCACCGTTAACGTCCCAGAGGTCGATAATCCCACCAGCTGTAATGTCACACTCAGGGTATTTTTCACAAAGCGCCTTTGCCTCTTTTAAAAGCCCCAGCGTTTCCTTTGAAAGCTTTGCCTCACCATTTTTGTTGAGCTTATAAATTTCGCTGTCCTTGTCGTAGCAGTCAAAAAGCCCCTCAAGTTTTTCCACAAGCTTTTTGTAGTCGTTGTTTTTGTCCCCCCACAGCTTTAACGTAACGGTAGTGTCCATTCCGTAAAAAACATCTCTGTGTGTCTCATTTCTGCCCCGGAAAACCGAGCAGATAACACATACAACAGCTACCACTGCAAGGATAATAAATTTTTTTGGCAAAGGAGGTGCTTTTTCATCAGCCACAGCTTTCTTTTCGCTCACTTCAGCCCCCGAAACCTTTTCTTCTTCCATAAAACCTCTTAAATTTATGTATTTTATATCCTAATCATCAATTGACAATCTTTATAAGTCGTGATAAAATAAATATATAGAAACAGTATACCACAAATACACTAAATTGTAAAGGGATTTTCAAAAGTTTTATATATAATATAGACAAAAATTTAACAAAGAGGAGAATATACTTTTATGAAGGGTTACAGAATACAGTTTATCCGTCACGGAATGACTGACGCTAATCTTGAAGGTAAATATATAGGCAAAACTGACGAGCCACTTTGCTCTGAGGGGGTTGCTGAGCTTTTTAAAAAGCTTGAGGAAAAGGTTTATCCACCTGTTCAGAAGGTTTATACATCTCCTTTAAAGAGATGCACCTCAACAGCAGGAATTTTACACCCTGATACATTCACAGTTGCTATTGAAGAGCTTCGTGAAATGGATTTTGGGGATTTTGAAAACAAAAAGGCTGTTGACCTTATGGAAACTGAGGAATACAAGGCTTTTTTAAAGGGCGGGCTTGATAACCCTGCACCAAACGGCGAAAGTATGCGAAGCGTTATTGAACGCTGTTATGCTGCTATAAGCTATATTGTTCAGGATATGATGAACGAGGGACTTACAAACTGCGCTGTTGTTACACACGGTGGAATTATTATGAATATGCTGTCCTGCTTCGGAATGCCAAAGCTGTCACCTATGGAATGGCCTTGTGATTTCGGTGAAGGCTATGAGGTGCTTGTTACAGCTGATATGTGGATGAGGTCCCACGCATTTGAAATAATGGGGAAATACCCATATCTCCCTGAGGAAGAAAACTGATTTTTTAAAACTAAAATACACAAAAAAGGTGGTGACGATATGCCCACTAAACAGATTAAATCCTTAGCACTTATAAAGCTCAAGGGTAGCTGGGGAAACGGAATAGCAATTACTTTGTCGTTTTTTGCAGTGCTTATGCTGTCCTTTCTTGGCGACTGTATGATTTATATGCTTTATGATAAGGAAAGCACAAGCTTTCTTCCGGTTATACCGTCAGAAGGACTTCAGATAGCAATTTCAGTGGGAATAAATGTTTTCTTCTATCTTATTCTTATAATGATAGGCTACACCTTTCTGCGTGAATTTATCGACATAAGACACGGCCGTGACTATAATACTTCACGAAACAGAATAATGAGCTATAAAAAGCTGTTTTTTAAGGTTTCGTTTGTGCCACAGGTTGCAAAAATAGGAATAATTCTTTTGTGTTCGTTGCCTGGATTTTTAGCATACGACTCAATAAAAACCCTTACCGAACAGCCTTACGACAAGACACTTTCTGTATTTGTTCTGATGTTTTTTATGATGAGCGTGCTGGTTATTCTTTTGTCTGTTGTGCTTGTTATAAACGCTCTCCTATGTTTACATCTTTTACCTACGGTTATTATGTTAAACCCACTTCTGCCACTTTCACACGCAATATCAATGTGTTTTAGAAAAGCAGAGGGCAACAAGCTGAGAATAGCACTTTTTCATCTTTCATTTTTAAAGCATCTTCCTGCATGTCTGCTTTTGTACCCTGTCTGTGTGATTTTCCCGTATTATATGATGTCAAACCTGCTTCTTTGTGAGGACATTTTAGGAAAAGATTTGGCAAAAGATACCTTCCTTGACGTATTCACTGAAAAAGACACTTCACCTGTGAAAGGAATTTAAAACCTTGAAAATGAATTTTACTGTAAAAAAAGCCGACAACGATATTCAGGTCGGTTTTTTTCTTTCAAAAATGGGGGTTTCAAAACGCCTTATAACAAAGCTCAAACGTGAAGAAAAGGGCATTTTAAAAAACGGTGAGCATTGTCGCACAATCGACCTTGTAAAAGAGGGCGACCTTGTGGAAATTTCCTTTTGCGACAATAAAAAGCTTGACGCAAACCCTGACCTTTTTGTTCCCGTAGCTTACGAAAACGACGGTTTTGTGGTGTTTGACAAGCCACCACTTATGCCTGTTCACCCATCAATCAAACACCAGGGTGACACGCTGGGGAATTTCTTTTCTGCTAAGTACCCACAGCTTACTTTTCGCCCTGTAAATCGCCTTGACAGGGATACTTCGGGGCTGTGTGTGGTTGCAAAAAGCCCCTTTTACGCAAACGCCTTGCAGTTTTCCATAAAAAAGACCTACTTTGCAATAGTTGAGGGGGTTATTTCTGACGCAGGCACAATCGACCTTCCTATCGCAAGGGAACAGGAATCCATTATAAAAAGGGTAGTTTCGGACAAGGGACAGCCTGCTGTTACCCACTACAAGCCGATACAGTCAGACGGGAAGTACACGCTTCTGGAAATTTCTATTGAAACAGGGCGTACCCACCAGATTAGAGTGCATTTTTCACACATAGGCTACCCACTTGTGGGGGACGACCTTTATGGAAATAAAAGCGAGGAAATCCCACGTCAGGCACTCCACTGTGGCAGACTTGAAATCACCCTCCCCGACGGAGAAATTTTAACAGTAACCTCACCTCTGCCGGAAGATATGCAAATTTTAATTGACAATTGACAATGGACAATGGACAATTGCAAACGTGACGTTTTCAATTCAATTGACAGTTGACAATTAAGGTGTCGGCTTTGCCGACGAATTTAAAAGAGTAAAAATTAAGAGTAGGAGAAATCCTACTCTTTTTTTATTTATCAAAGTGGCATTGTTTAGGTAGTTTTCACATTTGAAACGTCCTATGTAGTTAATTAAACGAAATGAAATCATCGGGCTACTTTGTAGCTATCTTAACAAAAGCAAAAGAGAACTGCGCTGTCTGTTTCATACCCGTTAAAAGTCGGAGGGGGGTTAATAAAGGATAAGGAAGGGGGTTCTAAAGGGGGAA